>JBIIHO010000016.1:0-13238 GCA_044235605.1 Steroidobacteraceae bacterium
CATCCGTTGCGTTTGGCGAGATACCCGTCGAGACCGTCGGAAATTGCCGCAATCGTGAATAGGACGAGCGCGAGCGCCGCCTCACCGCGGCTGATCGCAAGGACAGTGGGTACCGTCAGAACGACACGCAGCAGACAGATGGCATTGGGTATATGACGAAGCAAAGCGAGCTCTCTCTTATCGGGATTCAGCGCCCGTAGCGATATCTCAGCGGTGACTCGCGCCCCGGTTCGCGTCGTAATCGCGGCTGGGACGCAAGTGCTTCGACAAGACCGGCTGCTCCACCCGCCACTTCGATGCGATAGAGGGCACCCTCACCCTCAGCGGCTACAAGCTCAGCGGACTTGACGTTAGGCAGAGCGATCAGCATACGCCGAACTTCCGCATAATCTTTGAGCGATAGCACACCGCCAACTCGTAGCTCCGTTTCCAGTACCGGCTGCGCTACCGCCGCCAAAGAATTGAGCGCGAGGACATCCGCAGCGCCTTCGATCCCTACGGTCACGCTGCCCTGAAAAACCGTAGCGCTTGAACCATCGAACAAGGTCCATTGCCACTCGGTACCATCGGCTTCACCGATCAGCGCCATCTCCGCTCCACCTCGACGCGCGGCATCGAGCGCCGCCTCGGCGCTGACGGTACGCCCTGGAACCAATCCCACCGAGGTTGCGGGGCTAAGTCGAAGTGGCAAGCCACGCTCGCTCGCAGCGCGTTCGAGACTGGCGCGCACCTGCGCGGGATCGGCGCCTGAGGGCGCAGCGGTCACCACTCCCAAAACAAGAGGACGTTCGCGTGACCAGACAGGCTGGTCTAGCCCCTGCATCGCACGTTCGATGGCCACCGCATCGAGCGTGATGCGCGCAGCGCTACCGCTTGTAGGTGGTCGGACGATCTGCACATAGCGTCTCGCCTCGCGAATCAACGGTTCGAAGACGGGGTCATCGACGGCAGAGCGCCTGCCGGTCAATCGCACCAAGGTAATCCGCATCGCCTCTTTGAAGGCAGCCTCTCCCGTCGCTTCGACTTCCACCTCGCCGATGGCGACAACCTGAGAGGCCGACGCCACAGAGAACAAGGTTACGGCGACGGTTAGCAGCACGGCTGCCGCCCACCGCATCAAACACTGAGAAAAGCTGGAGAATTCCGTGGTCATGCGTGAAGTCGCGTACAATATCACATCGATTTTTACCGCCTTCACAACCATGAGCCAGCCGCCAGAGAAGACCACGGGACTCACCTATCGCGATGCGGGAGTCGACATCGACGCGGGCGACGAGCTCGTCGAGCGCATCAAGCCACTCGTCAAGCGCGCACAACGTCCCGAGGTGCTCGCCGGCATCGGTGGATTTGGCGCGCTGGTCGAGCTGCCGCCTGGAAAATGGCAGCGACCGGTGCTGGTTTCTGGCACCGACGGTGTCGGAACCAAACTGAGGCTCGCCATCGATACTGGGCGACATAGCACGATCGGTATCGACCTCGTTGGAATGTGTGTCAACGACGTCGCAGTGCAAGGCGCGGAGCCTCTTTTCTTCCTCGATTACTACGCCACCGGAAAACTCGAAGTCGACGTCGCCGAGAGCGTTATTTCAGGCATCGTCGAGGGGTGTCGCCAGGCGGGCTGCGCGCTGGTCGGCGGCGAAACCGCTGAGATGCCCGGCATGTACCACGGTGGCGATTACGACCTCGCCGGCTTCTGCGTGGGCGTCGTCGAGAAAGACGCCATCATCGATGGCTCAAAAGTCGCAGCGGGTGACGCCGTGATCGGCCTCGCCTCCTCGGGTCCTCACTCCAACGGCTATTCACTTATCCGCCGCCTCGTCAGCCTGGCCAAGGCCGACGAAAAAACGATGCTCGACGGAAAACCGCTCTTCGATCGACTGCTCGCACCGACGCGCATTTATGTGCGCTCGATGCTCGAGCTCGCTCGTGCATTGCCCGTTCACGGTTTCGCCCACATCACCGGCGGTGGCCTCACGGACAACATTCCTCGTGTGCTTCCCGAACACCTCGGCGTCACGCTTCAACGTGATGCGTGGCATCGTGACCCCGTCTTCGACTGGCTACAGCACACCGGCGGTATCGTCGATGCCGAAATGCATCGCACGTTTAATTGCGGCATCGGTATGGTAGTCATCGTCGCTCGTGACAATGCGGACGCGGCGCTACAGTTGCTACGCGCTCAAGGCGAAATCGCAACGCTGATCGGCGAAGTGCGCAACGGTCACGGCGACGTCGTCATCGAGTGATGTCCTCGCCCGCGCGGCTCGTGGTGATGATCTCAGGCGCGGGCAGCAACTTGCTCGCCCTTGACGATGCGTGTCGCCGCGGAGATCTCGACGGCGAAATCGTCGGTGTCCTCTCCGATCGCCCCACTGCGCTCGGACTCGAGCGAGCACGAGCTCGCGGTCTGCATGCCGAAGCTCTTCCTATCGCAGTCGATGAGAGCCGCAGTGCGCACGATGCGCGCCTACTCGCCGCGGTGTCGAAACTCCAACCGGACCTCGTGCTCCTCGCGGGCTACATGCGCATTCTCGATGCGGCGTTCGTTCACGCTTTGCAGGGGCGGCTCCTCAACATTCACCCGTCTTTGTTGCCTCGATATAAAGGCCTGCATACGTATCGTCGCGCCCTCGAAGCCGGCGACGACGTCCACGGCGCAACGGTACATTTCGTAACGCCTGACCTCGATGGCGGTCCGCCGGTGCTGCAGGCGCGTATCAAGATCACCCCGGGCGACGACGAATCGACGCTCGCAGCACGGGTACAGCGATGCGAGCACGTGATTTACCCCACGGTCGTGCAATGGTGTGCGTCGGGACGATTGCGCTACCAAGAGGGCCGGCCCATGCTTGACGGGCGCCCGTTAGAGACGCCAGTCCTTCAAGACTTCGACCTCTGAATCACTCGTGAAAACGCTTGCGTTAATCGCCTCGCTCCTTGCATCGGCTGCGCTGCCGATACATACGGCTGCCGCTTCCGACATGGAACTTGCTCCGTTCAGCGTCAACTTCGAAGTGAACTTCCGCGGCATGAACGTGGGTACCGCGAGCCTCGAGCTCACTCGCGACAACGGCGGCACGTGGCGCTACGTGTCGCGTAATAACGCCCGCGGCATTTTCCGACTCGCCTTTCCCAGTGAGATTCGTCAGACGAGCGTGTTCACACTCATCAACTCCGAGGTCCGGCCTCTGCGCTACAGCGCCGACGACGGCACCGAGGCCAAAGAGCGCGACATTCAATTACGATTCGACTGGAGCGCCGGGCGGGTGCGTGGGGTCGCCGAAAAAGCGCAAGTCGATCTGCCCATCGAGGTCGGCCTGCAAGATGGCATGTCGGTACAAATCGCTCTGATGCAAGCGCTGGCGCGTGGCGAAACGCCCGCCGGCTTCAAGCTCATCGACAAGGACGAGATCAAGGATTACGTCTACTCCGCCGAGAAATCGGTTCGACTGCGTACACCGATGGGAGAACTCGACACCGTCGTTTGGAGCAGTCACCGACCCAACTCCAACCGATTGACGCGCGTGTGGTACGCACCGTCGCTCGGCTATCTGCCGATTCAGGCCGAGCGCCGCAAGGGCGACAAACTCGAGTGGTCGATGCGTCTGAAGACTTACCGACGCTAAACCACTGAGCGACGACGTTCGACCGGGCGAGCCCTCAGGTCCGAGGTAACGTGACACCCCGCTGACCCTGATATTTCCCGCCCCGATCTTTATACGACGTTGAGCACACTTCGTCGCTCTCGAAGAACAACATCTGTGCGACGCCCTCGTTGGCGTAAATCTTTGCAGGAAGCGTGGTGGTGTTCGAGAACTCCAGCGTGACGTGCCCTTCCCATTCCGGCTCGAGAGGCGTTACGTTCACGATGATGCCGCAGCGCGCGTAAGTCGACTTGCCAAGACACACGACGAGCACGTTGCGCGGGATTCGAAAATATTCAACGGTTCGCGCCAAGGCGAAAGAGTTCGGCGGAATGATGCACACGTCCGAGTCGACGTCGACGAAGCTCTTTTCGTCGAAATTCTTAGGATCAACGATGGTCGAATTGATGTTCGTGAATATTTTGAACTCGCGGGCACATCGCACGTCGTAGCCATAGCTCGACGTCCCGTACGAGACGATGCGTCCGCCGTTGGCGGTGCGAACCTGGCCCGGCTCGAACGGCTCGATCATGCCGTGCGAATCGGCCATACGACGGATCCAGTGATCGGACTTGATGCTCATGTGTCCTCGACGATGATTTTTGGAAAAGCGGCGCTGCGGTCTTTACCCCGCCGCGCGAGCTCGCCGGCCGTACGCCGGGCGAGACGAAGATAGGCTTCGGCGCGAGCGCTCGAAGGATCAGCAACGACGCTGGGCTTACCGCCATCCGCTTCCTCGCGAATGCGGCCATCGAGCGGAAGCGAACCCAGAAGTTGCACGCCATATTGCGCGGCCATGCGCTCGCCACCGCCGGCACCGAACACATGCTCGCTGTGCCCGCATTGGGAGCACACGTGCACACCCATGTTCTCGACGATACCGAGTACCGGTACGTTCACCTTCTCGAACATGCGTAAGCCCTTGCGTGCGTCGGCTAGCGCAATGTCTTGCGGCGTGGTGACGATCACCGCACCCGCGACTGGTACACGCTGCGACAACGTGAGCTGAATGTCGCCCGTACCAGGCGGCATGTCGACGACGAGATAATCGAGATCGCCCCAATCCGTTTCGGCCAATAATTGATTGAGCGCCGAGGTGACCATGGGGCCTCGCCACACCATCGGCTGCTCCACGTCTACCAGAAAACCGATCGACATCGTGACGATGCCATGTGCGCTGAGCGGAACGAGGCGTTTACCATCGCGTGATGACGGACGCTGGTCCTGGAGACCGAGCATGATGGGCTGACTCGGGCCATAGATGTCGGCATCGAGCAATCCCACTCGTGCACCTTGCGCCGCCCAAGACAGCGCGAGATTAGCCGCGACGGTGCTTTTGCCGACACCTCCTTTGCCCGAGGCCACGGCGACGATGTTCTTGATGCCCTTGAGCGGCGTGAGGCCGCGCTGGACGGCATGCGAGGTGATGTTTGATTGAAGTTGCAGCTCGAAGGATGACGGGGTGATCCCGGCTTCTCCGAGGTGATGACGCAGCGCGGTCGAGAGCTCCGCGTGATACCCCCCGACCGGCAGACCGAGCTCGAGCGCGACGCGCAAGCCCTGCGCGGAGGCCTCTACGGCTCGTACCGCCCGAGCTTCGGCCAGCGTCTGGCGCAGATTTGGCTCGAAATAGCGCCCGATTTCGGCCTCGAGCGCCACCTGATCAAGGGTCTGGGACATGGCGTAATTCTAGCCGCTCGCGCGGCGACGAGGCGGGTCGCTGTGCGATAATTTTCCGATGTCACGGAAGATCCTCGTCACGAGCGCCCTGCCCTACGCTAACGGTCCACTGCACCTGGGTCACATCATCGAGGCGGTCCAGACCGACATCTGGGTGCGCTTCCAGCGCATGCAGGGCCATGATTGCCTCTACGTCTGCGCCGAGGATACGCACGGCACCCCGATCATGATCAAAGCGCAGTCCGAGGGCATCACGCCCGAGGAGCTCATCGCACGGGTTGCCGAGGAACACCGCGCCGCGTATCAGGGCTTTCTCATCGGCCACGATCAGTTCCACTCGACCCACACGGCCGAAAATCGTTACTTCACCGACCTGATGTTCGGGCGCCTCAAAGAAGCCGGTCACATCACGACCCGTAGCGTCCGCCAGGCGTATGACGAGAAGGCTGGGATGTTCCTTCCCGATCGTTATGTGCGTGGCACCTGCCCGCGCTGCAAGGCGGTCGACCAGTATGGCGACAGCTGCGAGGTCTGCGGCGCGACGTATGCACCTGCCGATCTCATCGATCCCAAGTCGACGGTCAGTGGCACCACTCCGGTGTGGCGCGAGTCGGAACACATTTTCTTTTCTTTGGGGCGCTTCGAAGAGATGCTCCGCGAGTGGGTCCGTAGCGGCTCGCTGCAAGAGTCCGTGCGCGCCAAACTCGACGAGTGGTTTTCCACGGGCCTACAAGATTGGGACATCTCGCGCGATACGCCCTATTTCGGTTTCGAGATCCCGGGCTACCCAGGTAAATATTTTTATGTCTGGTTCGATGCTCCGATCGGCTATCTCGGCAGTTTCAAGGCGCTGTGCGATCGGCGCGGACTCGACATGCAGTCTTACCTTGCGCCCAACAGCAAAGCCGAGCTGCACCATTTCATCGGTAAGGATATCAGCTACTTTCACACGTTGTTTTGGCCCGCCGTGCTACACGGTTCGGGCCTCCGTCGCCCGACCGCCGTGCACGTGCACGGCTTCCTCACGATCAACGGCCAGAAGATGTCGAAGTCGCGCGGGACGTTCATCACCGCGAACTGCTACCTCGAGCTGCTACCGGCCGAACCCCTGCGTTACTACTTCGCCGCGAAACTCGGTCCCGGGGTGGACGACATCGATCTAGCGCTCGAAGATCTCACCGCGAGAGTGAACTCCGATATCGTCGGCAAACTGGTCAACATCGCGAGTCGTTGCGCAGGATTCGTCGCGCGCGGCGGCGGCAAACTCGCCGATCGCCTTCCCGACCCTGCGCTCTATGCCGAGTTCTCGGCGGCGGCACCCCGCATCGCCGCGCTCTACGAGCAGCTCGACTACGCGCAAGCCATGCGCGAGATCATGCTGCTCGCCGATCGAGCCAACCAATACGTCGATACCCACAAGCCCTGGGCACTCGCCAAAGATCCATCGAAAGCCGAAGAGACCCTCGGTATCGCGACCCAGGGCATCAATTTATTCCGCGCGCTTATGGTGTACCTCGCGCCGGTGCTGCCCGACATGGCCTGCCATGCCGCCGGATTTCTCGGCGCACCGTTGTCGCGATTCAGCGAAGTCGACTCGCCGCTGCTCGGAACACCGCTTGCCGCCTATCAACCGCTCGCGCAGCGACTCGACCCGAAAGTAGTGAGTCAACTCGTTGCGAGTCCGGCGACGCCGGCGTCGGCAACTTCAGCCGCGACCGCGAAGACAGCCGCAGCAACTGCATCAGGAGAGCCTCACGTGACCATCGACGATTTTTCGAAACTCGACCTAAGGGTTGCCAAAGTCGCAGCAGCCGAAGCGGTCGAGGGCTCTGACAAACTGCTCAAGCTCACGCTTGATCTCGGTGGTGAAACGCGCACGGTGTTCTCGGGTATACGCAAGTCGTACACACCTGAAAGCATGGTCGGTCGAAATGTCGTGATGATCGCCAATCTCGCACCTCGCAAAATGCGCTTCGGCGTCTCCGAAGGCATGGTGCTCTGCGCCTCGGGTGAAGATGATCGCGTCTACCTGCTCTCCGCCGACGACGGCGTCGCAGGCGGCATGAAGATTTCCTGAGCGTACGAGATGAGGCCCTCGTGATGCGCGCCGACGCCGACCGCATCCACGCGCTTCTGCCGCAGACTCAATGCACGCGCTGCGGCTATCAGGGCTGTCGCCCGTATGCCGAAGCCATCGCTGCGGGCGAGGCTGCCATCAATCGCTGCCCGCCCGGAGGCGCCGCAACCATCAGCCTTCTCTCTAAGCTGCTCAAGGTCGACCCGTTGCCGCTCGATGAGACCTGCGGAGTCGAGGAACCACCCACCGTCGCGGTCATCGACGAATCGAAATGCATCGGCTGCGCGCGCTGCCTGCCACCCTGCCCCGTCGATGCGATCGTCGGCGCTCAGCGGCAGATGCATACGGTCATCAACGATCTTTGTACGGGTTGCGAACTGTGCATTGCACCCTGCCCCGTCGACTGCATTCGCATCGTGCCGAGGGGCTCGCTCAGCACCCCCTCCGCGGAGCCCACCGCCGAGAGCAACCTCCGTCGCTTCGAATCGCATGAGGCGCGACGCACGTTACACGAGGCGGAGCGGCGACGGCTCCTCGATGAACGCAAGCAACGCGTCTCTCGCCCACTCACATGAAACCCGAACTTCGGCAACACATGTTCGAACGTCTTCGGGCGCGTAACCCGCACCCCACGACGGAGCTCGAGTACCACACGCCCTTCGAGTTGTTGGTTGCGGTGATTTTATCGGCGCAAGCGACCGACAAAGGCGTGAATATCGCGACGCGAAAGTTGTTCCCCGTCGCCAATACACCCGCGACGATACTGGCGCTCGGCGAGCCTGGACTCACCGAGTTCGTCAAGACAATAGGTCTCTATAAAGGCAAGACCAAAAATATCTTGGCAACCTGTCGACTGATCATCGAGCAGCACGGCGGCGAAGTCCCGCGAACACGCGAGGCGCTCGAGGCGCTTCCAGGTGTGGGGCGAAAAACCGCCAATGTCGTTCTCAACACGGCGTTCGGCGAACCCACCATGGCCGTCGATACCCACATCTTCCGTGTCGCCAATCGCACGGGGCTCGCGCCGGGCCGCACGGTGCTTGCGGTGGAAAAAAAGCTGCTCAAGAACGTCCCTGCAGAATTTTTAAAAGACGCCCATCACTGGCTGATCTTGCACGGGCGCTACGTCTGTAAGGCGCGAAAGCCGAACTGCCCCGCCTGCCCGATCGCCGATCTCTGCAGCTACAAGCGCAAAACGCGCGCGGACGCCTGACATGCTCTTCGGCAACTCTAGAGAGTCGTTACGCCGCGGTTGGCTTGAGGCTTTCAAAAAGTCTCAGACCGGCGCACTGCTCACTGCGCTCGAGACGCAACTCGCCGATCTGATCCGCGAACATCCGGAGTATCACGCCTGGCTCGAGCACGGCGATGACGCCCTTCACGCCGATTTCTCACCCGAGAGCGGCCATACGAATCCTTTTCTGCATTTGTCGATGCACCTTGCCTTGCGTGAGCAAGTCTCGACCAATCGTCCTCAAGGCATCGCTCGCATCCATGTCGCGCTCGCCGCCCGTAGCGATTCGCACGACGCCGAGCATCGAATGATGGAAGCCCTCGGCAAAGCATTGTGGGAAGCGCAGCGCACCGGACGCATGCCCGACGAACGCAGCTATCTCGAAGATCTCGAACGACTCGTTACTTTCGCTTCGGGACGTAAAGATCGGTAAGCGTGCCTTCGAAGGCCTCGGCTGAGAACGCGATCGACTCCGACAACGTGGGGTGCGGATGGATCGTCAGTCCCACATCAGCTGCGTCGGCACCCATTTCGATCGCGAGCGCGACCTCGCCGATGAGCTCACCGGCGTTTGGACCCACGATGCCGCCGCCGAGCACTCGATGCGTGTCTGGATCGAAAAGCAATTTGGTGAAGCCCTCGTCGCGCCCCTGCGCGAGCGAACGTCCGCTCGCTGCCCACGGGAACATCCCCTTTTGAACGGCGATCCCTTTAGTTTTGGCTTCGGTCTCGGTGAGACCCACCCAAGCCACTTCGGGATCGGTGTAGGCCACCGAAGGAATCACTCGCGCATCGAATGCACGTTTCTCGCCCGCGATCACTTCGGCGGCGACCTTACCCTCGTGCGTCGCCTTGTGCGCGAGCATCGGCTGACCGACAAGATCGCCGATCGCAAAGATATGCGGCACGTTGGTGCGCATCTGCCGATCGACCCGGATGAAGCCACGCTCATCGACGCTGACGCCGGCTTTGTCCGCATCGATTAGCGCGCCGTTCGGCTTACGACCGACGGCGACGAGTACGCGGTCATAGACCTGCGGTTCGGGTGCACCCTCACCCTCGAACTCAACTCTCAAACCTTCCTTCAGCGCTGAAACGGCTTTGACCTTCACGCCGAGCATGACTTGCTCGTAGCGCTTGCGCAGACGCTTCTCGAGTGGTTTGACGAGATCGGGGTCGGCACCCGGCATCAATTGCTTCATCACCTCGACGACACTGACTCGCGTTCCGAGCGCGTCATAGACGCACCCCATCTCGAGGCCGATGATGCCGCCGCCGATGACGAGCAAGCGTTTCGGAAGTTCGCGCAATTCGAGCGCATCGGTCGAGTCCATGACTCGCGGATCTTGCGGCACGAACGGCAGTCGCACCGGTTCGGAGCCCGCGGCGATGATGCAGTAGTCGAAACTGATCCGGCTCGCGCCGTCTTCGCCCACGACTTCGATCACGCGAGGCGCTACGAAACGACCCGTACCGCGCATCACCGAGACCTTGCGTTGCTTGGCAAGCATCTCGAGGCCGCCGGTGAGTTTTTTGACTACACCGCTTTTCCAGCCGTGAAGTTTGTCGGTATCGATTTTAGGCGTACCGAAGTCGATGCCGTGTGCTGCCATCGACGCCGCTTCGTCGATCACCTTCGCGGCATGCAACAAGGCCTTCGACGGAATACAGCCGACATTGAGGCAGACGCCGCCGAGCGTCGGCCAACGTTCGATGAGCGTCACCTCGAGCCCGAGATCGGCGGCTCGGAACGCCGCGGTGTAGCCACCCGGCCCCGCGCCGAGTACGAGCACCTGCGTGTGCCTCGGGACTCCGGACACGGGCCCGGTCTCGATGATTGCAGGGGCTGCCTCAGTCGTTAATGGAGGTGCGGCCGCAGACGTTACTGCAGTCGCCGCTGAAGCGACCGCAGGCGATGCGGGGGCGGCGACAGCGGTAGGCTTCGAGGGCGACGACACCGCCGTAGCAACTTCGGCCTCGATGCGCGCGATCACGGTTCCCTTGGAAACCTTCGCCCCCTTTGCCACAAGGAGCTCGACGAGACGCCCACCCACCGGTGCGGGGACATCCATCGAAGCTTTGTCTGTCTCGAGCGTAATGAGCGGCGATTCAGCCTCGACGGTATCGCCCGCCTTGACGAGCACGTCGATGACCGGGACCTCGGCAAAGTTACCGAGATCGGGAACGGCAATGTCGATGACTTTCATCAGACAAGTGCCTCAGGTTTACCGAGCGTCTCACCGAGCCAACTCGTGAACCGAACGCCCTCGGCACCATCGATCACGCGATGATCATAGGACAGAGATAGGGGCAGAATGAGTCGCGGAACGAACGCGCCCTCGCGCCAGATCGGCTTCATCACCGACCGCGACACGCCAAGGATGGCTACCTCGGGCGCATTGATGATCGGCGTGAACGCCGTGCCACCGATGCCTCCGAGGCTCGATACGGTGAAACACCCGCCCTGCATATCTGCACCAGACAGCTTGCCGGTTCGCGCTCGCTCCGAGAGCGTCGCGAGGTCTTGGGCAATCGTGAAGAGATCCTTGCGATCGGCATCGCGAATGACTGGCACCATTAAACCGTTCGGAGTATCTGCCGCAAAACCGATGTGACAATATTTTTTGAGGACGAGATTTTGAGCCGACTCGTCAAGCGACGCATTGAAGTTCGGAAACTGTTTCAAGGCACGAGCGCAGGCCGCCACGATGAACGCGAGCGGCGTGAGCTTGACCCCCTTTGCCGCCGCCTCGGCTTTGAGCGCCTGACGCTTGTCTTCGAGGGCGCTGATATCCGCCTCATCGAATTGAGTGACGTGAGGAATGTTGACCCAAGAGGCGTGAAGACGAGGTCCCGAGATCCGGCGAACACGACTAAGCGGTTGAGTGTCGACCGCTCCGAACGCGGCGAAATCGACGACGGGCACTTTGGGCAAGGCTGGCGCCGCTGCGGCAAAACCACCCTGCAAGGCCTGTTTGACCCAGGCTTTGACGTCATCGTGAGTAATGCGTCCTTTGAGACCCGAGCCGCGAACACGACCGAGATCGACCCCGAGCTCCCGAGCGAGGCGTCGCACGGAGGGGCCCGCATGAGCCCGCGAAAACCCAGCCTCCTGGATGGGCGCGAGGTCGGTGCGGGCGCCCGGGATCGCCGCTCCGGCGGGCACAGGCGACATGACGGTCTGCGCGGGCGCCCCGGATTTAACTGACGCGGCAGCCGGCGGAGCCGCTGCCAGCGGAATCGATGACGACGGCGCCGAGACCGGCTTGACCGGCTCGACCCCGGCTACGACGACCGACTCGTCGGCCTCGAGCAAGGCAACGAGATCGCCCGTATTCACCTTGGCGCCACGCTCGATGTGCAGCGACTTCAGAACACCCGCCGACGGCGAAGGCACGTCCATCGTGGCCTTTTCGGTTTCGAGCGTAGCGATCGGCGTGTCGATCTCGAGCGTGTCGCCCGGCTTGACGAGTAATTCGATGACCGCGACATCCTTGAAGGAGCCGAGATCCGGAACGCGTATTTCTTTGAGTGCCATGATCTTTGAGTCCGTCAGCTGACGAGCGGATCAGGTTTTGCTGGATCTATGCCGAGCGTGACGATCGCCCGCTCCACTACGTCGATCGAGATTTGGCCATCGTCTGCCAGCGCTCGTAGCGTTGCCAAAATGATGAAGCGCTGGTCGACCTCGAAGTGGTGACGCAGGGCCTCTCGCGCATCGGAGCGCCCATAGCCGTCGGTACCAAGCACGACGTAGCGGCCCGGCACCCATTGCCGAATTTGATCGGGCACATTGCGCACGTAATCGCTCGCCGCAATGAACGGACCCTTGAACGACGACAACGTGGACGCCACGTAGGGCACGCGAGGCGTCTCACCGGGGTGCAGAAGATTCCAGCGCTCGCACTCGAGTGCGTCGCGTCGCAACTCGTTCCAGCTCGGCGCAGACAGCACCTCGCTCTCGATGCCGTAGTCGGCGGCTAACTTCTCAGCTGCCTTGATGACCTCGCGCAGGATGGTTCCCGAGCCGAGCAAAGTGGTCTTGGCTTTGGCCTTGCCCTTCGGCTTAACGGAAGAGAATTGGTAGAGGCCTTTGAGAATGCCCTGCTCTGCGCCTTGCGGCATCGCCGGCATGGCGTAATTTTCGTTCATTACCGTCACGTAATAGAACACAGGCTCGCCCTCGGCATACATTCGGCGCATGCCATCTTGGATGATGACTGCCACTTCGTAGGCGAAGGTCGGATCGTACGAGCGACAGTTGGGCACCGTCGTCGCGAGCAACTGACTGTGACCATCCTGGTGTTGCAAGCCTTCGCCCGCGAGCGTGGTACGACCCGCCGTCGCGCCGAGCAGAAAGCCTCTCGTCTGCATGTCGCCGGCAGCCCAAATGAAATCACCGACGCGCTGAAAACCGAACATCGAGTAAAAGATATAGAACGGCACCATGTTGATGCCGTGGTTCGTATAGGCCGTACCCGCTGCCATCCAAGAGCACATGGCTCCGGCCTCGTTAATACCCTCTTCGAGGATCTGCCCTTTTTTATCCTCTCGATACGACATCAGTTGATCGGCATCTTGCGGCGTGTAGAGCTGACCTACC
>JBIIHO010000189.1:0-4137 GCA_044235605.1 Steroidobacteraceae bacterium
GGGCGGCCTCGCGACTCTCAGCGAGGCGGTCGAGCAAACCCATCTTGAGCGTCTTACTGCCTCTGACATTGCGCCCCGTGAGCATGAGATCGAGTGCCGCGAGCGACCCGAGAGTCCTCACCGCTCGCACGGTCCCGCCGAACCCCGGGTGGATGCCGAGCATGACTTCCGGGAACCCAAGCGTGAGACGGTCGTCATTGACACCGACTCGGTATCGACAGGCTAAGGCGAGTTCGAGGCCTCCACCGAGCGCGAAGCCTTCGATGAGTGCCACTGTGGGGCAGGGCAGAGCCTCAAGATCCATGAGCACGCGATGACCACGCTCAACAAGCGCTCGAGCCTCTTCGATACTTTTAATCGTTGTGAATTCCTTGACGTCTGCGCCCAACACGAATCCGGAGGTCTTTCCTGATCGCAGCACGACGCCACGGGGCGCCCGTCCTGAGAGGTCCGCAACGAGCCGGCCCAGCTCCTCGAGAACGGGCGAAGAGAGGGTGTTGACCGATGCGTCGGGTTTGTCGAGGGTCAGCCAAACGATGCCCTCGGCATCGGTTTCTTCACGCCAGCAGCGGGGTTCTTGTCCGTTCGTCACGTTGCGCAATCTCCGTCGGGGTCAGCACTTTAAAATCACAGATGACGGGGCGGTGATCCGAATGCTGCACATTCGGCACCCGAAAATCGATGAGCTCGATCTCTCGACTTACCAGTACAAAATCCAGTTCGAAGCGAGGGATGCGGGCAGGGAACGAGGCCAGCCCCTTGAGATTCGCACTGCGTAAGCCCGTTGCTCGCATGAAGAGGTAGAGCTCATTCGTTCCGGAGAAGGTATTGAAGTCTCCAGCCACCACCACGGGTTTCTGCGCTGCAAGCACGAGATCGTGGAGATGCCGCAACTGCTCTTGGCGGTGTCGATACTTGAGCGAGAGGTGTACGAGAAAAATGCAAACATCATCGAGTTCCATTTCGATGATCAGGCGCTTGATGCCGGTGGGAAAGTAATGAAATCGTTCACCGGTGACTCGAGGCGCCGCCAAAATGGCGTTGCCTTGCTTGCGCACGATCGGTAGCTGATTGTTGATCGATGCAGCGCCGTACTTACATTCGTACACGGTGTAATGTCCAAGGTGCTGGGCAATGTACTCGGCTTGATTCACGAGTGCGCTGCGCACCGACCCGGTATCAACCTCGATCAATCCGACGAGATCCGGGTCTTCGCTACGGATGAATTGCGTAATGTCATCGAGAACGCGCCGACTGCTGCGTAGGTAACCCGCGCCAGGCAAAGGCAAGTGGAAGGCCGGTCCGGTTCCAGTGGCGTATCGGATGTTGTAGATGAGCAATCGCAAGGGACGCCAGTTTACGCCAAGCCACCCGGGCCCGGATGACGTCGACGAACATGTGATCGCCGTCACGGTTGCGATACGCCGAACTATTCACGCGCCGTGCCGAAAGTACGATGGGCTATAATGGACGCGCAGCTCTCAACGACGCTTACGATCGCGCTGGCACGCGCGCTGGAGGCCAGACCCATAAGCGCGCCTGTCGGACCGCGGGCCGGTGTTCCGAGTTCGTTCGAGCAGACGGCGTTGGTTGCGTCCCGGGCTGTCGGCACAATGCCTCGAGACCTTGATGACTCGCGAAGACCGATCGTCGATGAGCGTCCAGCATCCCAAGAGTCGACGTTAAATCCAGACGCGTTCGTGTCTGGAATGTTGGACATGGTGGCCTATGGGCGCCATCAGGCTGATGCGTTGGTGGAGTATCCGGCCGATCGTGATACGGTGCTTTAGCGCCGGGGTGCCGCCATTCGGGTCCATTCTTGAGTGCGCATAATGTATATTATGTAAAGTTAACGAATGAACCTGATTCTTTCGGCCATGCCCGAGGAACTCGCCGCGATCGCAGCCTGCGTAGAGCGCCCCTCCACCCAGCTGTCGGGAAGCCTGGAGATCCTTCAGGGGACGATCTCGGGCCAGCCTGTCGCTCTCGCGTTCTCTCGTTGGGGCAAGGTTGCTGCGGCCTCGACGGCGGCTCATCTGATCACGGCGCTTCGTCCCGCGCGGGTGGTCTTTACCGGTATTGCTGGCGCGCTACGAGACGAACTCGCCATCGGGGACATGGTGTTCGCCCGAGAGCTGTACCAGCACGATCTCGATGCCTCCCCCTTCTTCCCACCCACCCATATTCCGCTTCTTGACCGCTCGGGGATCACCACCGATTTCGAGATGACGGGGCGGCTACGGGACGCTCTGCTGCGGGCCCACGGGGAACGCGCACCTCGAACGTGGTTCGCCGATATCGCCACCGGGGACCAGGTCATCGGCCGACCGGCCCAACGTGATCGTGTTTTGGCGGCTGTGCCGAACGCCGCCTGCGTCGAAATGGAAGGCGCAGCGGTCGCGCAGGTTTGTCACGAATTCGACATGCCGTTCGCATGCGTGCGGATGATCTCGGATCGTGCGGACGAATCCTTGGCTCCCTCGGAGGTTTTTGCGCTGGCTCGAAAATCGGGGGAGTATGCCGCTGCCATGTTTCGCGAGTGGCTGGCCCGTGAGCCCGTTTAGGGCAGAACGCCTGCCCAGCCTGCGACCCAGGCTCCACCAAACCACTGAATGCGCTGAGTCACCGCCCTCGCCTCGTCAATTTTTGATGCGGCGTTCATAGCGATTCGAAAGAGGGCGAACGGTAGAACCACGATGCCCCAGTGTACCTCGCCGGCGACCACCGGGACGCCAAGCGATACCAACGCCAAAGTATTCGCAACTCGGTAGAGCGTCGCCGAATTCGACGAGGGTGAGTCGACCAAACGCACACTGAAGCCCCACATGATCGACGGTATGAGGATCAGAAACCCGATCGCGGGTGTATCTGCGATATCCCCGCCTCGCGAAATATAAAAAGCCGCGGCAGTAACTGCAGCGAGAGCGATCTCTACAAAATGACTCCACCGGAAAGTGACGCGTCCTGGCATTAACCAGGTGCTCAGCGAGGCGCCTTAGCTTGAGAGCGCATCCAGTCTTCCGCGGTGGCTCGGTGGATGACGTCGGCATAACGACGCCCAACGTCTCGCATCGTGTCATCGTGTGGGCCTTGCTCTGCGTCTCCGCAGCAATCCTCAACCACCTGAACACGAAAACCGTAGGAGAACGCGTCGACGATGGTTGCCCTGACGCAGCCGCTCGTCGTGCATCCGGTGACGAACACCGTATCGACGTTCTCTTTCACCAACCAAGTAATGAGCGGCGTTTGGAAGAACATCGACGGTGCGTTTTTGCAGTACGTGAAATCGGAGGGATCATGGATCTTGGGATCCATCTCAGTGCACTCGTGACCGTAGAAAAATTCGCGACGAACAGCGGCGACTTTCCACAGTGGCATGTCTTTCTGACTGCAGTAGGCGGTGTAGCACGCCGCAACAGGAACACCTGCAGCGCGCGCGGTCTTGAGCAGAAGGGCCGTGTTATCTCGAGCCGCATGCAATCTAGGGAGGCCTCCGAGCTCGAATCTCGGATCCGTGAAGGCGAGCTGCCAATCGACGACGAGCACCGCGGCTTTTTGCCCCATGCCGATATTGGCCGACGCATAGCCCACGTTGACGTAGGTATCACTCATGACGCCCCTCCAAAAAAAAATCCCCGCGCCTCGCGGTGCGGGGACTCGTACCCGTTACCCGAGGGCCTCCGAAATCAGGCGGCCTTGATGCCCTTCTTGCGCATCATCGCTTCGGCAGCGACCGCCGCCCACTTCGTGAAGCGCGGCTGAGCCGGCGGGTCGAAACCCGTCTCGGCCTTGCAGCGACCCTTGAGTTCTTCGATCGATTCGAAACCGCGATCGAAGATTTTCTTCGGTCCACGCTTGGCGCGCATCTTCGCACGTAGCGTCTCGGTCGCCGCTTCGTCGACCTTGCCATCTTCGTCGCACACCACGCCGTAGCGCTTGGCGCCCGCCGCGGTTACTAGACCGGCCGCGACGTCGAAGCCCACCTTGGAGGTTTCGCGTTCGAGCGGATCGCCCCAACCACCGCCGCCCCAAGTGTCGGCGAGCAGAAGATCGCCCGCCTCGACTTTGACGTGATCGATCTTGGACGGCAGCAGCTGCTCGGAGCCGTCTGCACGTACCAACGTCTTGCGGCTACGA
>JBIIHO010000190.1:0-4120 GCA_044235605.1 Steroidobacteraceae bacterium
TGCCCAGAGCACGCCGATCCCCGTCGGTCCGTAGAGCTTGTGGCTCGAGAAAGCGTAGAAGTCGCAGTTAAGCGCCTGCACGTCGACCCGCTGGTGCGCAACGGCCTGGGCGCCGTCGACGAGCGTAAGCGCTCCGACGGCACGTGCTGCCGTAATCATGTCTTGGATCGGCAGAACGGTGCCCAAGGCATTCGAGACTTGAGTGAAGGCCACCAGCTTGGTGCGGCTCGAGAGTAGCCCCCTGAATGCCTCGAGGTCGAGCTCGCCGCGACGATCGATCGGTGCCACCTTTAGCGTGGCGCCCGTACGCTGGCAGAGCATCTGCCACGGAACGATATTCGCGTGATGTTCCATCCAGGTGATCAGGATCTCATCGCCAGGGCCAAGACGCTGTCCCCAGGACTGCGCCACCAGATTGATCGACTCGGTCGTACCTCGGGTGAATACGACTTCTTTGAGGCTCGATGCGTTCAGGAAGCGGCGAACGCGCTCGCGCGCACCCTCGAAGGCGTCGGTGGCCTTCTGACTCAGCTGGTATACGCCGCGGTGTACGTTGGCATGACTCGTGCGCTCGTAATGATCGACGGCTTCGATGACCGCGAGCGGACGCTGCGCCGAGGCTGCCGTATCGAGGAATGCGAGACGTTTACCGCGTACGGTAGTTGAGAGCACGGGAAAATCCGCGCGAATGCGTGTGACGTCGTAGAAGGTCTCTGCTACGTGTGCGTTCATGTGCCCGACCTCGCGGCAACGGCGCCAGGCAGTACGCGCTCAAGCGAGTGTTCGAGATCCGCGCGCAGGGCAGGGTTCGAGAGTCGGCCAAGTACATCGCTCACGAACGCCCACTTGAGTAGCGAAGAAGCCGACTCTTCCGGAATGCCGCGCGAGAGCAGATAAAAGAGCATGTCCGGATCGAGCTTGCCCACCGTAGCGCCATGACTTGCTTTGACGGCATCGGTGTAGATCTCTAGCTGCGGGCGAACGTCTGCTTCGGCTTCCGATCCTGCGAGCAGGCACTTCAAAGATTGATCGGACTGCGCATCGGGCGACGTCGCATCCACTCGCATATGTCCGTTGAAAGATATTCGAGAGCGGCCGGAAGCGATACCTCTGAACTGCTGTAGGGTTTTGGCACCCGGTGCCGAGTGCGCGACGTGAACGTATGCATCGTGCGACTGCGTGCCTTCGCCTATCGCCGCAGCGTGCCACTCGAGCGCGGACTCGCGGCCCGCATGCTCCACGAACGCGGTCGTGCGGCTGGCTGCTGCACCCGTCGTCAACTGAATCACCTTCGTCGTCGAACCTTCGCCGAGATGCAGTTCGAGGGTCTCGAGATGCTGAGCCTTGGGGCTCGCTTGAGCGATGCGCGAGAGTTCGAGTCGAGCATGCGGCCCGACGACCGCAGAGATGGCGAGGTTGGTGATGACGGTGTCGGTCGAGAGCGAAAGATGACGCTCGATGAGCGAGAGCTCTGCGCCCTCGGCGAGCGTCACCTCGATCGCCGGATGGGAGGCACCAAGAGACACCACAATGACTTCCACGGCCCGCTTCTGGTGGCGTCCGACCTCAAGACGAAGCGTGTCGGTGCGCAGGCGGCGGTTGAGCTCTAGAAAGTACCGGTCGGCGTCGATCGTGCCGATCGCCGAAGAAGACGACGTTTCACTCTGCCTCTCTGACGGCTTGGCCATCGAGACGGCGATCGGGAGGAATCCATCGATGAGCGCGATGCGCTCGAACCCGTCGAGCGGCGCAGGCAGAGCGGCGGTCACACGCGCGAGAGTCTCGGCAGAGGGCGGCGCGGAAGGCTCGAAACGCGTGCGGGACAGTCCGCGAAGGTTCGCGTACTTCCAGTTCTCGTCTCGTGGCGTCGGCAGATTTGCAGGGAGGGCGCTCATGAGTCTCTCGATCTGCCTCAGGCCGCGTCGGTGAGTAGCCAGTCGTACCCACGCGCCTCGAGTTCCTGCGCGAGTTCTGGGCCGCCGCTGCGGATGATCTTGCCGCGCGCAAGAACATGCACGCGATCGGGTTTGATGTAATCGAGCAGACGCTGGTAATGCGTCACGAGTACGATCGCGCGATCCGGTGAGCGCAGTGTGTTCACGCCGTTGGCGACGACCTTGAGTGCATCGATATCGAGACCCGAGTCGGTTTCATCGAGCAGGGCGAGCGAGGGCTCGAGCACCAGCATCTGCAGAATCTCGTTGCGCTTCTTCTCACCACCGGAAAAGCCTTCGTTGACGCCGCGCGACAAGAACGACTCGTCCATTTGCATGATCTTCATTTTCTCGCGTACGAGCGCGAGAAACTCGAAGGCATCGACTTCGGGCAGCCCGCGCTGTTTGCGCGCAGCGTTGAGCGCGGCCTTCAGCAGATAGACGTTGTTCACCCCGGGGATTTCAACGGGGTACTGGAAGCCCAAGAAAAGCCCACGCTGAGCCCGAGCCTCGGGATCGAGTGCGAGCAGGTCTTCGCCACGATAGCTCACGCTGCCGCCCGTGACCTCGTACCCCGGACGACCGGCGAGCGTGTAGGCGAGGGTGCTCTTGCCCGAGCCGTTCGGGCCCATGATGGCGTGTACCTCGCCGGCGGGAACCTCGAGGCTGAGTCCATCGAGTACTTTTCGGCTGCCGACAGTGGTTCGCAAATCTTTGATACTGAGCATGACGTGTGTTCCGGACGTAGATATTGGGTGGCGTTGTGGCGTCAGCCGACTGCGCCCTCGAGACTGACGGCGAGCAGGTTCTGCGCTTCGACGGCGAACTCCATGGGCAATTCCTTGAAGACGCTCTTGCAAAAGCCGTTGACGATCATGTTGACGGCGTCTTCTTCGTTGATGCCGCGCTGTAGGCAGTAGAACAATTGGTCTTCGCTGATTCGCGAAGTCGAGGCCTCGTGTTCGACCGTCGCCGTCGGATTTTTCACTTCGACGTACGGGAAGGTATGCGCCCCGCATCGGCCGCCCATGAGGAGTGAATCGCACTGCGTGAAGTTTCGGGCACCGTGCGCCGTCGGTAAAATTTTGACAAGACCTCGATAGGTGTTTTGACCGCGTCCGGCCGAGATACCCTTTGAGACGATCGTGCTGCGCGTATTCGCACCCACGTGAATCATCTTGGTGCCCGTGTCGGCCTGCTGACAATGATTGGCGAGGGCGACTGAGTAAAACTCACCCACCGAGTTTTCGCCCCGTAACACGCAGCTTGGGTATTTCCAGGTGATTGCCGAGCCCGTCTCGACCTGCGTCCACGAGATGCGTGAGTTCCGACCGCGGCATTCGCCGCGCTTGGTGACGAAGTTGTAGATGCCGCCGACGCCGTTCTCGTCGCCCGGGTACCAGTTTTGAACGGTGGAATATTTGATCTCGGCGTCATCCATCGCGACGAGCTCGACGACTGCGGCGTGCAGCTGGTTCTCATCGCGCATCGGTGCGGTACAGCCCTCGAGATAACTCACGTGGCTGCCTTCGTCGGCCACGATCAGGGTGCGCTCGAACTGCCCCGTTTTCGCCGCATTGATACGGAAGTAGGTCGAGAGCTCCATCGGACAGCGGACGCCCTTCGGGATATAGACGAACGAGCCATCGGAAAACACTGCCGAGTTGAGACAGGCGTAGTAGTTGTCGGTATGGGGCACGACGCTACCGAGATACTGCTCGAGCAGCTCGGGGTGCTTCTGCACGGCATCGGAGAACGAACAGAAAATAACGCCGGCTTTTTCGAGGCGATCTTTGAAGGTGGTGGCGACCGAGACGCTGTCGAAGACGGCATCGACGGCGACACCCGCTAGGCGAGCACGCTCATGCAGGGGGACGCCGAGTTTTTCATAGGTCTCGAGCAGCTTGGGGTCGACCTCATCGAGACTCTTCGGCCCGTCGGTTTTGGCTTTGGGCGCGGAGTAGTACGAGATACCCTGATAATCGATCGGGTTGAAGCGCACATGCGCCCAGGTCGGTTCGCGCATCGTGAGCCAATGTCGAAAGGCTTTCAGGCGCCATTCGGTCAAAAACGAGGGCTCACGCTTAATGCGTGAAATCGCACGCACGACATCTTCGTCGAGACCCGGGGGCAGGCTCTCCGATTCGATGTCCGTCACGAAGCCGTGCTGGTAGCCGCGGCCGACG
>JBIIHO010000191.1:0-4114 GCA_044235605.1 Steroidobacteraceae bacterium
CGGAGAGATGGCCGAGTGGTCGAAGGCGCGCCCCTGCTAAGGGCGTAAGGGCCAAAAGCCCTTCGAGGGTTCGAATCCCTCTCTCTCCGCCAGTTTTTATCCCGTAGTGATTGCGCTTTCCAGCGCCGCCCGCGTCTCAGCCGGAATTGGCACTGACTTGCCGCTCGCGCGGTCGACGAAGGCGTGGGTGAAGGTGCCGAACGCGGCGGGCTCGTGGTCACCTTCGGCGAACACGGCGACGCCGTACTCGACGGAGCTCGTGCCGATGCGGTTCACTCGAAAAGCTGCATCGACTTTGGCGGGGTAGGCGAGAGGCTTCTTGTAGTTGCACGATGACGCCACGATGAACCCGATCACCGGTGATTTGCCGATGTCGAGTACGCCGGCCTTCATCAAATAATTGTTCGCGACGGTGTCGAAGAAGCTGTAGTACACGACGTTGTTGATGTGCCGGTAGGCGTCGTTGTCCATCCAGCGTGTCGTCATGGTTTCGAAATAAAAATAATCGGCGCGGGTCTGTCGGAGTTCGGTCATGGCGATGCTCAATAAGCCTGCTCATAGAGGGCGAGGGCGTCGCCCTCGGTGACGGGGCGCGGATTGTTGACGAGCAAACGTTGCTGCAGCATCGACTCGCGCGCGAGTTTCGGTAGGTCGGTTTGAGGGATGTCGAGCTCGCGCAGACGCGTCGGCAGACCCAGGTGCTGCGCGAGCGCGAGGCAATGCGCAGCCAGTTGCTCGGTGGCGCTGGTGTTACGGACGACGCTTGAGTCGTGGGCGGTGCCCGAGCCGCGTGCCGCGCTATCGCCCACCACGATCGGTAGCAGCTCCCGATACATCGACTCTGCAGCCGGTGCGTTGAAGCGCAGCACGTGTGGCAACACCAAAGAATTACTCAGCCCGTGGGGGACGTGATAGTTCCCGCCGAGCGGGTAGGCTAGTGCATGCACGGCGCCGACGGGCGCATTGGCGAACGCCTGGCCGGCGTACATGGCGCCAAGCAGCATGGCGCTACGCGCCTCGAGATCTTCGGGCGTACGTACGGCGACGGCGATAGTCCCGGCGAGCAGTCGCAAGGCTTCGCGCGCAAAGAGATCGGACATCGGGTTCTTGAGTCTCGCGCTGGTGTACGACTCGATCGCATGGACCATCGCATCGATGCCCGTCGCGGCGGTCACGTGTGCGGGCATCGAGACGGTGAGCTCCGGGTCGAGCAGCACGCGATCGGCGAGCAGTGTTCGACTGACGACGCCTTGCTTGGTGTTCGCACCCGTCGTCACGACCGAGATCATGGTCACTTCGGAGCCGGTCCCCGCGGTGGTCGGAACCTGGATGAGGGGCTTTCGAGTCGAGCGGACTTGGTCGACGCCATACATCGCTTCGAGCGGCTGTTCGTTGCACAGCAGTGTGGCGACGAGCTTTGCGGTGTCCATGCTGCTGCCACCGCCGAAGCCGATCACACCGTCGCACTGGTTCGTCGCGCCGAGTGCGGTGGCGGCGTGGATCACCTCGACCGGCGGGTCCGCAACGACGTCGTCGTAGACCGTGACGGCGACACCGACAGCCTCGAGGCTCGCGCAGGCCGAGCGGTGCATGCCGCGCGAGGCGATGTCGCGATCGGTGACGAGCAAAGCCCGACGGATACCGCTTTGCCTGGCGAGTTCGCCGAGTTCGCGAATGCACCCGATGCCGAACGTGATATCGCTCGGGGTATTGAAACGCAGGCGAGAGGCCGAAGTCGTCGTCATGTCTGCCATCGGAAAAATCTGGGCGTCGCAAAAGTATCAGAAAGTAATCGATAATGAGGCATGAGCGATTCCTTTCGTGACGAGGTGCGAGCCTGGCTCGCTGCCCATTGTCCGCCCTCCATGCGCCTGGCGCCCCCGGAGATCTCGCATCTCTACGGTGGTGGACGACGCGCTAAAGTCTGGCATCCCGATCAACCCGCCTGGTGTGCCGCGATGGCTTCGCGTGGGTGGACGGTGCCCGAGTGGCCCGTGGAGTACGGCGGTGCGGGTCTCTCTCGTGAGCAGGCCGCGATCCTCCGCGAAGAGATGCGTCGCATCGGCGCGCAGCAGCCGCTCTTCAGTTTCGGCATCAGCATGCTCTCGCCCGTGCTCTTCAAGTTCGGTAACGAAGATCAGCGTCGACGCTTCTTACCCGATATTGCCCGGGGTGCCATTCGCTGGTGCCAGGGCTACTCGGAGCCGAACTCGGGATCGGATCTCGCGAGCTTGATGACGCGGGCCGAGGACAAGGGCGATCACTATCTCGTCAACGGTCAAAAAATTTGGACGTCCTACGGTGACGAGGCGGACTGGATGTTCTGTCTCGTGCGCACGA
This sequence comes from Steroidobacteraceae bacterium, assembly GCA_044235605.1. GTDB lineage: Bacteria > Pseudomonadota > Gammaproteobacteria > Steroidobacterales > Steroidobacteraceae > UBA964. The sequence goes on from JBIIHO010000191.1 coordinate 2,341, forward strand.
ATACAGCGGTGCCCAAGCACGAAGGGATCAGCTTCGTGCTTTTCGATATGAACACACCCGGCGTCACCGTACGTCCGATCAAGTTGATCAGCGGCGCATCGCCCTTCTGCGAAGTGTTCTTCGAGAACGTTCGCGTCGAGAAAGACAACCGCGTGGGTGAAGAGGGGCAGGGCTGGTCGATCGCGACCTATCTGCTCTCGCACGAGCGCGAGATGATCTCGAGTCTCGGCAAGATCCGTCACGACACCGACCCGGGTCGCCGTGCCCTTGAAATCTTTGGCACCGATGGCGAAGGACGGTTACGCAACGCCTCATTGCGGCAGACGCTGGCTCGCTATCAACTCGATGCGGCCGCGTTCCGGCTCTGGATCGAGCACGGCGAGCGTCATCCGAGCGCAAGCGCCGGCATGGGCGCAATGTCCTCGGCCGTGAAGTACTACGGCACTGAACTCAACAAGCGACGTAATGAGCTCTATCTCGACATCGAGGGCGCCGATGCATTGCTCTGGGATGCGCGCGGACCGGCCGGTGAAGCCTGGGCGCGTAATTGGTTGCGCTCGAAGGGCAACTCGATCGAGGGCGGCACGTCCGAAATCCAACTCAACATCATCGCCAAGCGCGTGCTGGGGTTGCCATGACGCTGCCGCTCACCGAAGAACAAGAGATGCTGAGTCGCTCGGTGGCGGAGTTCGTCGCCGATCGGGCTTCAATCGCGCAGTTTAGAGCCTGGCGCGAGCGCACGACCGAGACCGCGTTTGACGCCGCGCTCTGGCGGGAGATCGCCGAGATGGGGTGGTGCGGTATCGCCATCGACGAGGCCTACGGTGGCTCGGGGCTCGGCTACTCAGGGCTCGCTCTCGTGCTCGAGCAGTTCGGCCGGCACCTCAGCATCACACCGATGAACGCGACGGTGCTCGCAGGTGCAACAGCCATTTCATTGATGAGCAGCGAGTCGCAAAAGAAATCTTGGCTTCCCGCGATCGTCGACGGGAGTCTCACGCTTTCTTTGGCCTGGGGTGAGGGGCCGCATTTTGCGCCGTTCGCCGTGACGACTCGTGCGGAGAAGACAGCCAAGGGTTGGCAGCTCTCGGGCGTCAAGCACCACGTCGAGGATCTTTCCTCGGTCGATCGGTTCGTCGTCATCGCCCGCGAGTCGCGCCGTCCGGGCGATCGCGAGGGGCTCTGCGTTTTTGTCGTCCCGCGCGATGCGAAGGGCGTGAGCGTCGAGGCGACGCCGCGGGTCGATGCGCGGCAATGCGGAACGCTGACGCTCGACGGAGTGATCGTCGATGACGGCTGCCGACTGACCGGTGTAACGTCGGTAGCGCTCGAGCGTCTGGCATGCGTCATCAACGCGGGGCTCGCTGCCGAGTTACTCGGTATTTGCGAGGAGACCTTTGCGCGCACGCTCAAGTACCTCAAAGAACGTTCGCAGTTCGGTAAGCTGATCGGCAGCTATCAGGCGCTGCAGCATCGTGCCGCGCATTGGTTCGTCGAGTTGCAGCTCGCCCGGACGATCGTTCAGGAAGCGCTTCTCGCGATCGACGAGGCGACGGACGAGGGTGGTTACCCACGCGCGGACACGCTCGTCAGCATGGCCAAGGCGAAGCTCTCGCAGGTGGCGGAACTGTCGACCAACGAGGCGATCCAGATGCATGGTGGCATCGGCATGACCGACGCCTTCGATATCGGCCTCTACATCAAGCGAGCGCGCGTTTTGGAGCAGGCTTACGGGGACCAGCACGACCACCTCGACCGGCTGGCCACCCTCGAG
>JBIIHO010000192.1:0-4106 GCA_044235605.1 Steroidobacteraceae bacterium
CATCGCGCCTTGGCAGACGGTCGGGTGTTGATGAGTGCCGCGAGCCTCACCAAGCCGGGAAACTTTGATCTCACCACCATGGATTCCATGCGCTATCTGGGTATCAACCTGTTCGCGGTATTGCCGGGCCCCATTGCCGGACGTGATGCGGTCGATAAATTGCTTTCGGTCGGTCATACCCTCGCTCAGCGCTTGAGAGGAAACCTACTCGACTCCCGAGGCGAGGCATTGAGCGAAGCGCGTCTTGCGGAAATGCGTCGCGAAGCAGCAGCCGCCGGAGGCGGCTGAGTCATGGGCAAGGCGGGGGCGCCCTCCGCAGAAGTTCGTCAACGCGTTGCTGATCTGCGGCGCGATATCGAGTACCACAACTATCGGTACTACATTCTCGACGATCCGGAGATTCCAGACTCGGAATGGGATCGCTTGTTGCAAGAGTTGCGCGGGCTGGAGGAGATCCATCCCTCGCTCGTTACGGCGGATTCGCCGACACAGCGCGTCGGCGCGACACCGACGGACGAGTTTGCTGAGGTTCGTCATCGTCTTCCGATGCTGTCGCTCGACAATGCGTTCAGCGAAGACGATTTAAAGAACTTCGACCGTCGTGTCAGAGAGCGACTGGGGATCGACTCTGATGTGGAGTACTCCGCAGAGCCGAAGCTCGACGGTCTTGCCATCTCAGTGACGTATGAGCGCGGTGTGCTCGTTCGCGCTGCGACGCGGGGCGATGGTGCGACCGGCGAAGACGTCACGGCCAATGTTCGAACGATTCGATCGGTGCCACTCCATCTTCGGGGTAGTGCGCCCGCATTACTCGAGGCTCGCGGTGAGGTCTTCATGCCGGTGGCCGGTTTCGAACGTCTTAACGCCGAAGCAGCCAAGAAGGGAGAGAAGGTATTCGCGAATCCTCGTAATGCTGCGGCAGGCAGTCTAAGGCAGCTCGATCCACGGATTACGGCGCAACGGCCTCTCGATATTTTCTTTTATGCCGTCGGTGCCGTCGAGGGTATGCAGTTACCAGACTCGCACGGCGCGATGCTCGCAGTGTTAAAAGATTTCGGCCTACGCATCTCACCTGAGATACGGCGGGTACGGGGTGCGGCGGGTTGTCTTGCGTACTACGCGGATATCGGTCGACGTCGTGCCTCGCTCGAGTATCAAATAGATGGGGTCGTCTACAAAGTCGACAGTCTTGCCTCACAGCGTGAGCTGGGGTTCGTGTCCCGTGCGCCGCGTTGGGCGATTGCCCACAAATTTCCTGCTGAGGAAGCACTGACCGTACTGCGAGATGTCGAGTTTCAAGTCGGACGTACCGGAGCGATGACGCCCGTAGCGCGTCTCGAACCCGTATTCGTCGGTGGTGTGACGGTCAGCAACGCCACCTTGCACAACATGGACGAAGTCGCTCGTAAGGGTGTCCGGATCGGCGATACCGTGGTGGTTCGACGTGCGGGCGATGTCATACCCGAGGTAGCGCGAGTGCTACTCGAGCGTCGTCCTCGAGATACGCGAGACATTACTCTGCCGTCACGGTGTCCTGTTTGTAAGTCCCCCGTCGAGCGCGATGCTGAGGCGGCGGTAGCACGTTGCACCGGCGGTTATCGATGCAGCGCCCAGCGCAAAGAACGGCTTCGTCATTTTGCCTCGAGACGAGCGCTCGATATCGAGGGGGTCGGCGAGAAGCTGGTCGATCAGCTCGTCGAGGCCGAACTCGTCGAGTCACCGGCTGATCTGTATGGCCTGACCGTCGAGACGCTGTCGAGCCTCGATCGGATGGGGCAAAAGTCGGCTGAGAACGTCATTGCAGCACTCGAGCGTTCAAAGAAAACCACTCTGGCGCGATTCCTGTTCGCTCTCGGAATCAGGGATGTCGGGGAGGCAACAGCCGCAGCGCTCGCTGCGCATTTCGGTGAAATCGATGCGTTGATGTCGGCCGACGCGGTGGCTGTGCAGCAGGTGCAAGATGTCGGTCCCGTGATTGCGGCGCACGTGGCGGAGTTTTTCGCCGACCAAGACAATCGTCGTGTCATCGACAGATTGCGGCAGGCCGGCGTCTCGTGGCCTCTCGCGACACGCGCAGGGAGTGCAGTGCAACCGCTCGCGGGACTCACGTTCGTGCTCACGGGCAGCCTTGAGTTGATGCAGCGTGAGGAAGCTGAAGACGCCCTGAGGGCGCTCGGCGCGAAGGCCGCGGGCAGTGTCTCGAAGAAAACGAGTTACGTGATCGCCGGTCGCGATGCCGGCTCCAAACTAAAAAAAGCCGAGGAGCTCGGCGTTCCGGTACTCGACGAAAACGCTTTGACGCGTATTCTGTCGACTCAGCGGCCGCCCTGACCGGACGGCCGCTGGTTCGATCGATCGTTAGATCTTCTTTTCGATCTTCGCCGCCTTGGTCAGCTCGTCGCTGTAGGCGCGGAACTTCTTCGCCAACACCGCCTGGTTAAGCTGCTGCTTAACTTCTTCGAACGGCGGCGGCTGGACTTCACGTATATCGTCGAGACGGATCACATGCCATCCGAACTGGGTCTGCACAGGCTTGGCGATCGTCTCGCCTTTCTTGAGGGCCATTACGGCATCGGCGAAAGGCTTCACCATGCTCGAGGGGCTGAACCAGCCGAGATCGCCACCGCGATCACGCGAGGAATCGAGTGAATCTTTGGCAAGAACTTCGAAGCGCTCTCCTTTCTTGAGACGCTCGATGACCTGCGTCGCAGCGATTTCGGAGGGGACCAGGATGTGACGCGCCCGATACTCGTTGCGAGCCATCAGCGCGATCTGTGCATCGTACTCGGCCTTGAGTTCCTGCTCGGTTGGCGTCTTGCCCTCAAGGTACTTCTCGGCGAGAGCCTGCTGAAGGATGTTGAGGCGATTGAGTTCGATCTGAGCGGCGAGGGTAGTCTGCTTGTGCAGCCCATCTTTCTCCGCCTGAGCGGCGAGGAGTTTCAGGTTGATCAAAGAGTCGAGCGCACGCTTTTTCTGCTCTTCGTCTAGGTCGGCGCTGGATCGACCGGACACCTGCTGAACAAAACTGTCGAATTCGCCCTGAGTGATCGCCTTGCCATTAAGCGTGGCTACGGGCTTCTTGGCGGCGGCATCCGCGTCTTTTGCGGCGTCGGCTTTCGGCTGGCACGCCACGAGGAGCAGCGCAGCGGTGGTCAGGGTCAGCAGTCGCAGGGTCTTCATGAGCATTTCTCGAACGAAATTTGTGGGAGGCGAATTATGACGGTAACCGGGCATCGATGGACAGAGCGTGAACGCCGAGGGCTCTCAAGTCGCCAAGGGCCTCGTAAACCAACCGGTGACGGGCGAGCGGGGCGAGTCCTGCGAAGTGTTTCGAGCGGATCACCACGTGAAAATGCCCGCCTTCGGCGGCGCCTGCGTGGCCGGCATGCTGGGCGCTGTCATCGCGGATCTCGAGAGCTTCGGGCGATAGCGACTGGGTCAGGCGATCTCGAAGGATGGATAGTTTCGGGTTGCTCATCACAGCGTCTCAGGGCGCAGGACCGCTATCATAAGTCGATGCAGCGGTTCAGGCTCCATCCGAAAGATCCTCAGCAGCGCCTCGTACGGCAGGCGGCCGACATCGTTCGGGATGGCGGTGTCATCGCTTACCCGACGGACTCGTGTTATGCCCTCGGCTGCCATATCGGCGACAAGGATGCTCTCGAGAGAATTCGTCGTATCCGCGAGGCTGACAAACACCATCATTTCACGCTGGTATGCCGCGATCTCACCGAAATTGCCCGTTACGCGAAGCTCGACACTTGGCAATTCCGAATTTTGAAAGCGTGCACGCCTGGGCCCTACACGTTTTTGCTAGAGGCGACGCGAGAGACACCGCGTCGGCTTCAGCACGAAAAACGGCGCACGATCGGCATCCGGATTCCCGATCATCGGGTTGTTCAGATGCTGCTCACAGAGCTCGGAGAGCCGATCATGAGTTCGACACTGTTACTGCCCGGAGACGGACTACCCCTCAACGACGGCGACGAAATCGAGGAGCGTCTCGGGTCTCAGCTCGACGCGTTGCTGGACGGGGGGTCCTGCGGCGTCGAGCCGACCACCGTGGTGGATTTCGCCACGACACCGCCGGTGGTCGTTCGACAGGG
>JBIIHO010000193.1:0-4066 GCA_044235605.1 Steroidobacteraceae bacterium
ACCGGTGCGCGTACGACGCGACCCTCGATGCGAACCTGGCGATAGAGATGATCCCAATGCATGACGATGGCGACGCGCGGATGTGCGTCGATCTCATGGCCCTTGCGGGAGTCGTAGTTGGTGAAGAAGCAGATGTATCCGGGGTCGACCACGATCTCCTTGCACAACACCACCCGTGCAGACGGCTGGCCGTCGGCACCGACGCTCGCGACCACCATGGCATTGGGGTTTGGCTGATCGCGTCGCGAACGCGCTGTTTCGAGCCATGAGGCAGCGATCGAGAGCGGTTCGGTCGGGAGGGGGTCTGGCAAGAATTGGACAGGTACGGGCATGACCAGAATGTTACCGCCTTGCGGAGCCTGCGTACGAGTCATGGGCGCGGGGCAGTTATAGTAGTGATCGTCCGGGCCACCTATCGGCCCCTTAGTTTTCTCACTACAGGCCTGAGTTCATGGCTACCCTCGACGAGCTTCGAAAGCACCTCGACGATATCGACCGTCAGTTGATCGAGCTGATCGCCGATCGGCAGCGTACCAGTGGAGAAATTGCACGGGTCAAGCGTTCTACGGGGCGCGCTACTCGAGATTACGGTCGAGAGCGGGACGTCATTCTCGGCGCGCGCGCCGAGGCGCAAGCTCAGGGAGTGTCGCCACGCATCGCCGAGGATCTCATGCGCATGCTGATCCGAAGCTCGCTCACGACGCAGGAGCGCTCGAGCGTCGCCGCGACCGGGCAGGGAACCGGTCGACGAGCGCTCGTGATCGGTGGCGCCGGTAAACTTGGTCGCTGGTTCGTTGAATTTCTTGCCTCTCAGGGTTTCGAGATCGACGTGAGCGATCCGATCGGTGCGCCAGAAGGTACGCGTGACATCGGCGACTATCGGCAGGCCGAGCTCGAGCAGGATTACATCGTCGTCGCGACGCCGCTCGGCCACACCGACGCCGTGCTGCGTGAGCTGGCGATGCGGCGACCGCGCGGCGTCATTTTCGATGTCGGGTCATTGAAGTCGCCCCTGCGCGGAGGTCTCATGGCACTTAAGTCGCACGGCTGTCGTGTGACCTCCGTGCATCCGATGTTCGGTCCCGATACTGAGTTATTGTCGGGTCGTCACGTGATCTTCGTCGACCTGGGTCACGACGAGGCACTCGCCAAGGCCAAAGAATTGTTTGCGCCGACCATGGTCGAGCAAGTGGTGATGGGCCTCGATGAGCACGATCGACTCATCGCATACGTGCTCGGGCTTTCGCACGCGCTCAACATCGCGTTTTTCACGGCACTGGCAGACAGCGGTGAGGCAGCGCCCCGACTCGCAAAACTCTCGAGTACCACGTTCGACGCCCAGCTCGATGTAGCCACTCGCGTCGCCCAAGAAAGTCCGCAGCTCTACTTCGAAATTCAATCGCTCAATGATTACGGTGCGGAGTCTCTCGAGGCGCTAGCCAAGGCGGTCGAGTCGCTTCGGCGCACGGTGTTATCGCGTGACGCCGATGCCTTCACTGCCCTCATGGAGAAAGGTCGAGAATATCTCGAAGATCGCAAATCCATGACGGAGCGCCGCGCCTGAGACCACGCCCCTCACATGACTGATCTCATCGATAAAGACGGTTTTCGTGCGAACGTGGGCATCGTGCTCATGCAGCAGGATGGACGGGTGTTTTTGGGAAAGCGCGCGGGTGGCAAAGGCTGGCAGTTTCCCCAAGGCGGGTTGCGCGCCGGCGAGCCGGCAGAGCAGGGTATGTATCGGGAGCTTGCCGAAGAAATCGGTCTCGGACCCGACGATGTCCGAATCGTTGGGGTGACGCGTCGTTGGCTGCGTTATCGTCTTCCGCAGCGCTATCAGCGTCGCGATCAGCTGCCGCTTTGCATCGGGCAAAAGCAGCGTTGGTATCTCCTCGAGAGTCGCTCCGAAATACCGCCTGTCCGCTTCGATCAAACCAGTGAACCCGAATTTTGCGGATGGAGATGGTCGGAGTGGTGGGAGCCGGTGAGAGAAGTGATCCACTTCAAGCGACCCGTCTACAAACGCGCCTTGCATGAGCTCGGACGATTGGCTTTTCCTGCGGGCTTGCCTCCGTATCCCGATTGGTGGATCAAAGGCTGATGCGATGACGACTCGCGACTCACATCGCCATGTCGTTCTCCGGGGCATGAGTCCCGCTCGTCTACGAGCGTTTGCGGCGATCGGTGTCGTTTTTTTGATGCTCGTTGGCTGGGCGCTATTTTCGCTCGGTCGAGCGGGGATTGGCGCAGGTGACACGGGCCCCACGAGCACTCCCGCCACGTTACGGCAGGCCATCCGTGAGCGTGATGTGTTGATCGAATCGCTCAGGCGATCCGTCGCCGAACTCGAAATGCTGAAAGGCTCGCAAGATCGCGAACGTCAGGAAGTCTCGCGAACCATCGGCGAGTTGCAAGCCGAGGTCTCGAGGCAGCGGCAGCAATTGGAGTTCTACAAAGGCGTGGTTGAGAGCACCGAACCCTCTGCTGACGTGGCCATCCGTAATGTCCGAATCGATCGAACCGATATGGCTGATCGGGTGCAACTTCGTCTCTCGCTCGTTCAGCCAGGTAATCCGCGTGCGATGGTCTCCGGACGGATCAAGGTCCTACTCGAAGGCTCCCAAGGGGGGCGTCCGATCCGCGTCACCGTCCTCGAAATGCCCTATAACTTCAGGTACTTCGAGAACGTCGACCGTGAACTTTCGGCCCCGAAAGGGGTCTTACCGGAGCGGTTACAGATAGAGGTCGAGCCGTCTGGCAGGCCGGGCCGCCCCGTGGTTCAATCCCTGCTCTGGCCGCTTTAGCCAGCTTGGGGGTTGGCAATGTTCGGACAACGCAAGGCGCCCCGTTTGTCGGGCCGTATAGACACTTTGTTGGGTCGAGGGACGACGCTCAAGGGCGATCTCGAATTCACCGGCGGGCTTCACATCGATGGCGCTCACCAAGGGCATGTGCGGGGTCTCGAAGGTCCGACTCCCGCCACGCTTTGGGTGGGTGAGCCGGGCCGTCTACACGGTAATGTCGAGGTGGCCGTTGCAGTCATCAATGGTGAGGTGGTGGGCAATGTGCGGGGCAGTGAGCGGGTGGTGCTCGGCGCTAAGGCTCGTGTGACGGGTGACGTATCCTACGGCGTTATCGAAATGACACTGGGCGCCCGTATTGAGGGCAAGCTAGTGCCTCTGGCTTCGATTGGATCGGCCGAGGCTACAAGTCGGCCGGTCGAGCAGCCTGAAGGGACAGAACGAGCCGGTAATGTGGTTCGCCCCTTTGACCTGCGACAGGGGCGGAACTAGCATTCGCCCGCGACTGCGCACCGAGATTTTTTGAGGATTTTACGATGACGACCGTTGCAGAAGATTTACCGCTCGATATGCCCCCTGCGTTGGTATTCACCGATGCGGCGGCGAACAAAGTGAGCTCGCTGATCGAAAGCGAAGGTAACCCGGCCTTGATGTTGCGCGTCTTCGTGCAAGGTGGTGGCTGCTCGGGCATGCAGTACGGTTTCGAGTTCGATGAGCAACAGCAAGATGGCGATACCATCGTCGAAAACTTAGGTGTCAAGTTGCTCGTCGATCCGATGAGCCTCCAGTACCTCTCGGGCGCCGAAATCGATTATCGCGAAGGTCTCGAAGGCGCTCAGTTCGTCATCCGTAATCCTAACGCCACGACGACCTGCGGTTGCGGGTCTTCGTTCTCGGCGTAATCCATCACCTCTCGCTCTTTCAAGGGGTGACGTGAGTCGGGGGAACGGTCGTGCTGCGCCAGAGTTGCTGGCGGCGGTCGATCTTGGGTCTAACAGTTTCCATATGGTCGTCGCCCGATATATCCACGGGCAGCTCACGGTCATCGACCGTCTGCGTGAAAGTGTGCGTCTCGGTTCCGGTCTCGATGAGGAAGGTCGACTCGATCGTGAGGTCGCAGCTCGAGCCTTGGCGTGTCTTGAGCGCTTCGGTCAGCGACTTCGCGAGATACATCCGGACAAATTGCGCGTGGTGGGAACGAACACCCTCCGGCGCGCGCATCGAAAACAGGCGTTCCTCGAAAAGGCTCGTGCGGCACTCGGTGC
>JBIIHO010000194.1:0-4065 GCA_044235605.1 Steroidobacteraceae bacterium
CAGCGCCCGTCGAAATTCCTGGGGTCCGAACTACATGCGTTTCGGTCTCAACCTCGAGGACGATTTCAACGGAAATTCCAGTTACAACGCGGCTGCGCGCATCGTGCTCGCAGATATCGGTCCGCTCGCTGCGGAGTGGGTGTGGGACTTTCAGATCGGCTCTGAACCCAAAGTCGCTACCGAGTTCTACATTCCCGTCGGCGATTCAGCGCAATGGTTCGTGATGCCGCAGGCGCGATTTGATCTGCGTAACGTGCCGCTCATCGAGCGGGGCGTTCGACGCGCTGAGTATCGTCTGCGCACGACCGATTATGGGCTTGATGTGGGGCGCGAGCTCTCCAACTGGGGTGAGGTGCGTGCGGGCGTGCGTCGCGCATCGGGCCAGGCTCGGCTGCGTATCGGCGAGGAGGGTACGCCCACTGTCGAAGATTTCGACCTGCGCGAGTTCTATGGACGATTCTCATATGACGTGCTCGACAACCGAAACTTCCCGCGACGTGGTCAATATCTCGTTGCGGAGTGGCGGGCTGAGACGCCGAGCTTGGGCTCCGATCGACGCGCTGATCTCGTATCGATCGATTGGCTCGCAGCACGTTCGAGTGGACGGCATACCGGTGTGGTGTGGACGTCTTTCGGTACCAACGTCAACTCCAGCCCAGACACCATACGCTCGTTGTTCCCCGTGGGCGGGTTCCTCAATCTTTCGGGTTTGGCGCCTGATTCTTTGAGCGGCCGACACTACGCGCTCGCTCGTTTGATGTACTACCGTCAGATCGGCCGGGGAGGCGAGGGGTTCCTGAATGTACCGGCCTACGCCGGCCTATCTTTGGAGGCTGGCAATATTTGGGAGCGCCGTAGTGATATCAGCCTCGGCTCCTCGCTCACGCATGGCAGTGTCTTCGTCGGCTTCGACACGCTGCTCGGACCCGTCTATCTCGGTTCGGGGTTCGGTGAGGGCGGCGAAAACACCTTCTATTTGTTCCTCGGCCGAACGTTCTGATTCAAGACCTTTTGGTAGACGTGTGCGGGACGATCGCCCGGGCGTGAGTACTCGTGCTTGCGACTCATCTCGGCGAGCGCCGCATCACGCTCCTCGGCGGTAGCGAACCAATGGGTGCGACTCCAGTCGGCCCCGAGCAGGGTGCGAAACGGATCTCCCGGCTTCAGAGATACGCGTAAACCGTAGGGCTTCGGCGTCTCGGATGAGTCTGTTCTGAGATTGTGAGCGTGGCAGGTCGTCATGGCGGTGAAGGTTACGCAGCGATCTGTCCGAGAACAACCCACCTCTAAAGAACAACGCACTGCTTGAAGACATCTCGTTTGACCCCCAGAATTCGAACCATGTCACTCCTTCGACGCAAAACCGAGACCCTCAGCGCTGCCGAAGCGCTGCCCGGGCGCGCCGCGCCCATGCCTGTACCCGCCAAGCATTTCGTAAATGGCGCGCCGCTGAAGCCGCCTTTTCCGGCTGGCACCGTCGAAGCGGTCTTCGGCATGGGTTGTTTTTGGGGCGCTGAGCGCCTCTTCTGGAAAATTCCGGGTGTCGTGTCGACCTCCGTCGGCTATGCGGGCGGTTACACACCGAATCCCACCTACGAGGAGGTGTGCAGCGGCTTAACCGGCCACGCGGAGGTGGTGCGGGTGATTTTCGATCCTGCCAAGGTCTCCTACGGCGAGTTATTGCGAGCGTTCTGGGAGCGACACGACCCGACGCAGGGTATGCGCCAGGGTAACGACATCGGCACGCAGTACCGCTCGACGATCTACTGCACGAGCGAGGCTCAACTCGAGGAAGCCAAGGCGAGTCGCGATCGTTATCAGGCGAGCCTTGTTGGTGGCGGGTACGGTGCCATCACCACCGAAGTCATATTGGCGCCCGAATTCTTTTATGCCGAGGACTACCACCAGCAGTACCTCGCGAAGAATCCTGACGGCTACTGCGGTCTAGGCGGAACCGGTGTGTCCTGCGTGATTTGAGTGATCGGGACCTAAGCCGCTGCGCGCAGCGCGGCACGCAAGATTTCTACGGCGTTTCGGACTTCGTCTTCGGTGGAGATGAAGGGCGGGGCGAGCGCGATCGTCTCGCCGGTAAAGCGCGGCAGCAATCCACGCGACAAAGCTTGCTCGAATACCTGGAACGCGCGTAAGGCGGGTTTTCCGGGCACAGGCGTTACATCGATGGCAGCAGCGAGCCCCAAATTTCTGATGTCGGCGACGAGCGGCTCGCCGCGCAGCGAATGGATGGACTCTTCGAGCACGGGCGCGAGTTTCGCGGCGCGGTCGATTAACTTGTGCTCGAGCAGTTCATCGAGGGTGGCGTGAGCGGCGGCGACTCCGAGCGGATGAGCGGAGTAAGTGTAGCCGTGGAAAAACTCGATCAGATGTTCGGGACCGTTCATGAACGCGTCGTAGATCGCCTCGGAGGCAATTACGCCGCCGAGAGGTACTGCGGCATTGTTGACCGCTTTGGCGAAGGTGATGAGATCGGGTTTTACGCCAAAGAAATCGGCTGCGAAGGGTGTACCCAGTCGGCCGAAACCCGTGATCACTTCGTCGAAAATAAGCAGGATGCCGTGACGCGTGCAGATCTCGCGCAGTCGCTGCAGATAGTTTCGCGGCGGGACGATGACGCCGGTCGAGCCCTGCATGGGCTCCACGATAACTGCCGCGATGTTGCTGGCGTCATGCAGTGTCACGAGGCGCTCGAGTTCGTCGGCAAGGTGCGCACCCCACTCGGGTTGACCTCGTGAATAGCCCATGTGTGCCGGGTCGAAGGTGTGGGGCAAATGATCGACGCCCGGAATCATGAGTGGCGCGAACATCTTCCGATTGGTGAGGATTCCGCCAACCGAGATACCGCCCATGCCGACACCGTGATAACCGCGCTCACGTCCGATGATGCGAGTGCGCGAGCTCTCGCCACGAGCCCGATGGTAGGCGACGGCGATTTTGAGCGCGGTGTCGACGGCTTCCGAACCAGAGTTCACGAAGAACACGCGATCGTTCGGGCGACCCGCAAAACGAGCGATACGCTCGGCTAGCGAGAAGGCCGCCGGATGCCCCATTTGGAAACTCGGGCTGAAGTCGAGTGTGGCGACCTGACGCTGCACGGCCTCGACGACGCGATCGGGTGAGTGTCCGAGCGGACAGCACCACAGTCCCGATAGACCGTCGAACACCCGTTTGCCGTCTGCCAGTGTGTAGTAGGCGCCTTTGCCCGAGGTGATGAGGCGCGGATGGGCCTTGAAATATCGGTTGTGCGTGAAGGGCATCCACCACGCGCGTAGCGCAGGTTCGCTGAGCCCTGCAGTCGGATCGACGCTCATCCGCGCATCACGGCCGCAAGGCCGGTGGCAACATGCTCGACGTTGGCTGGGCTTACACCTGCGATGTTGATGCGACCGTCGGGTGCCATGTAAATGTGCAAGGCTTCGCGCGCCGTCACCACTTGCTCAGCCGTGAGGGGCAGGCGCGAGAACATACCGCGTTGCGTTTTGATCCAGCTGAAGTCACGTTGAGTCGCTTCGGTGAGCCGATCGGCGAGCAGCGTACGCAAAGAATTGATGCGGTTGGCCATGTGACGCAGCTCGGTCATCCAGTCCTGTCTGAGTTCAGGTTGAGACAGCACGCGATCGACGATAGCGGCGCCGTGATCTGGCGGCATCGACCATAGGGTGCGCGCGAGGCGCCCAAGTTGCCCGGAAACGATCGAGGCGGGTTCGGTTCCAGCCGAGAGTACGGCCAGCATTCCTGTGCGCTCCCGATAGAGCCCGAAATTCTTTGAGCAAGAGACGGCAACGAGCAGTTCCGGGACGGCCTTCGCGATGAGGCGGATCGATGCGGCATCGCGATCGAGGTCCTCGCCGAGTCCCTGATAGGCCATGTCCATGAAGGGCACGAGACGACGGCGCGCCAGTACTTCTGCGACTGCAGCCCACTGAGAGGCATCGAGGTCTTGTCCAGTCGGGTTGTGACAGCAGGCGTGTAGCAGGACGATGGAGCCTGAAGGCAAAGCATCGAAGTAGTCGATCATCCGATCGAATGCGAGCGTGTTGTGAGCGGCGT
>JBIIHO010000195.1:0-4060 GCA_044235605.1 Steroidobacteraceae bacterium
CGGGCGTGTAGGGGCTCGCATAACTGCCGACCACCGAATCGAAACCGAAGAGCGCCTTGAGGGGTTCGCACTCGAACCAGTGATCAAGGATTTCGCCGGCGCTGCGCGTGAAGAACTCGTGCAGTTCGCGTTGCGCGGCGATCGGCAGGGCGCGGAACTCGCGTCCGAAACGCAGGACTTCCCAAAGATCACGTCCACGACGCAGATCGGTGGGAGGTGTGCGCGTGAGCAGACTGCGCAGCATCGCGACCGCGCGGTCGAGCAGGGCGTAGAACTCGGGTAGTCGCGCGGCATCTTTTGCGCTGTAGCGGCGCACTTCGGCGAGCGTCGAAGCGGAGTCGGGTCCTGCACTGAACGAGTCGCCGTTCGGCAGTGGCAGGAAGTTCTGCATCGGCCGCTCGAGGATGCGCAGGCCGTGCTCGGCAAGCTTCAGGTCGCGGATCACCTGCGGGTTGAGCAGGCTCACCGTGTAACTCGCCGTCGAATTACGAAAACCCGGGGCGAACTCTTCGGTGACCGCGGCGCCGCCGACCAGGCTGCGTCGTTCGAATACGCCCACGCGCAGGCCCGCCCGTGCGAGGTAGGCGGCGCACACGAGGCCGTTATGGCCGGCGCCGATGACCAGGGCGTCGAAATCGGTGGGGGGCTTGCGACTGGATGAATTCACAGGTACTGTATGGATCAACAGAGGTGTCCCATGTCAGATCTCACCCCACGTCAAACCGAAATCCTCCGTCTTATCCAGCGAGCTATTGCCGAAACCGGCATGCCGCCCACGCGGGCAGAAATTGCGCAAGAGCTCGGGTTCAAGTCCGCCAACGCCGCCGAGGAGCATCTGCGCGCACTCGCCCGTAAGGGTGTGATCGCGCTCGTGCCGGGCACCTCGCGAGGCATCCAACTCAAGGACATCCTGCGCGAGCAGCTCGGTCTGCCGCTCATCGGCCGCGTGGCCGCCGGTAAGCCCATTCTCGCAGAAGAGAACATCGAAGCGCGCTTCAACATCGATCCCGACATTTTTTCACCTCGGCCGCATTACCTCCTCAAGGTGACCGGTATGTCCATGAAAGACGCCGGCATCCTCGATGGTGACCTCGTCGCCGTGCATCGCACGCCCGAGGTGCGCAATCGCCAAATCATCGTCGCCCGCCTCGAAAACGAGGTCACGGTCAAACGTTACAAACAAGAAGGCCCCACGGTCTGGCTGCTGCCCGAAAACCCCGACTTCGAGCCGATTCGCGTCAACCTGCGCGAAGAGCCGCTCATCATCGAAGGCGTCGTGGTCGGTGTGCTGCGTCGGGGTGCCACGAGCGGCAAGGCTGCGCCTGCCGGGCTGATGTAACGCCGCCTGTCGTCTCCGCGAGCGATCCACATGCATTTTCCTAGGCTGCGTCCGTTGACGGACGCTGCGCGTTGTCACCATGGGTCAGGCCACTTGCGACATCACAGCCGAGCCGTCGCTCGAGCGGCTGCTCGAACACCCCGCCATCTGGCGCGGTCGAAGCGTTGCACGCACCGCTACGCTCAGCACGGGGTGTACCCGCCTCGATGAGGCGTTGCCGGGTGGCGGGTGGCCCGCGGCCGGTCTCACCGAAATCCTCACCGCACGCAGCGGTCTCGGCGAACTGCGACTCCTCGTACCGCTGCTCGCACGTCTCGGCGCGCAGCCGCCACCGCGATGGGCCGTCTGGGTCTCGCCACCCTTCGAGCCTTATGCGCCGGCGCTCATCGCAGCGGGTGTGCCTCTCGAGCGCCAGCTCGTCGTGCGTACGGCAGAGCCCGCTTGGGTCATCGAGCAATCCCTCGACTCGGGCGGCGCAGCGCTCGTGCTTGCCTGGCTTGCACCGGGCGTGGCTACGAGCGTGACGGTACTGCGACGCTTACAGCTCGCCACGCAGCGCAGCGGCGCGCCGGCCTTTCTATTTCGACCGCTCACCGAAGCGACGCGCACATCGCCTGCAGAACTTCGTCTCATGTTCGAGCCGCACGTGACGGGCGGACGCGTACAGCTGCTCAAAAGTCGCGGTGGCGAGCGCAGACCTCTCGAATTGCGTTGGCAGGAGTTCTCTTTGCAGGAGAACGCGCTGCAGGAGCACGACGATGTCGCCTCGTGAGCGTGCATCTTCGGTGACGCGTGCGTTTCGCGCGCCGCGTCATGGGTCTACGGCGCAGGTCTCCTCGCGCAACGCATCGACACCGCGCGCGCTGACGAGCGGTAGACCGCCCGATCCGCCGCTGCCGCTCGAGTCTTTGTTCGATACGGCACCCGAGGCTTGGGTGGCGCTGCATATTCGCAGCATCTCGACGGACGATATCGCTGTCGCGACGAAGATCGCGTCATCGGAGTCGACGGCCGCGCTCGCGCATCTTGCCGAGATCGCCGGTGGTTTCACTTCGCGCGTGAGCCTCGAGCCGCCCGATGCGGTGCTGCTCGAAGTACGTGGCAGTTTTCGGCTCTTCGGTGGAGCGCAGGGGCTGTGCCGACAACTGCTCGATCGTTGTGGTGCAGCGGGCTACGCGCTGCATTGGTCGCTGGCGCCGACACCGCTTGCGGCACTCGTGCTCGCGCGGGTGGGGCAGGGTTCGATTGTGCTGGCTCGCGATCGTCTCGTCGGTCTACTCGCGCCGTTGCCGCTCGCGTTGCTGCGTTGGCCGGACGATGCCCTCGAGCGACTCGACTCGGTGGGCGTACGCACGTTGGGCGCTGCGTTGCGCTTGCCGCGAGCGGGGTTCGCTCGACGGTTCGGGCCCAAGCTGCTACTGACGCTCGATCAACTCACCGGCGCAGCGCCCGAGTTGCGTCGACCCGTGGCACGTCGCGAGCGGTTTCGAGCGCAGGTGGAGCCGGCCTTCGAACTGCAGACCGTCGCACTCGTACTGCAGCATCTCGAACCGCTGCTCGATGAGCTTGAGCGATTTTTACGTACGCGACAGTCCGGCATTGATTGTTTGAAACTGCGTTTACAGCACCGTAAACATCCGCCCACGCGTCTCGATCTGCGCCTCGCCACGGCTGAATTGCAGGCGAGACATTTCGCGGAGCTACTGTCCTTGCAGTTGTCGCGCATCACGCTGCCCGCTCCGGTGCTGCGCTGCGAATTACGATCCGGTGTGCTGCAGGCATTCGTGGCGCAGAGTGAGTCGGTCTGGCGTCCGGGTGAACACGGGGGTGGTGCCGGCCGCGAATCTCCAGCGCTCATCGAGCGATTACGCGCACGGCTCGGCAGTGATGCGGTGTACGGGCTCTGTCTCGTCCCCGAGCATCGACCCGAGCGGGCGTTCAGCATCGCAGAGCCGAGTACGGCCCCGCCGCGCAGTACATCGCAGACGTGGTGGACTGCGCGTCGACCGTTATGGTTGCTGCGTGAGCCCGAGGTACTCATCGACGCGCCACACGCGCTGCAACTGCTCGAGGGCCCTGAGCGAATCGAGACAGGTTGGTGGGACGGGCGCGAGGTCGCTCGTGATTACTACGTCGCTCGCGACGACTCCGGTGCCGAACTTTGGGTGTATCGCGAGAGACTACCGCCGCACGCGTGGTATCTGCACGGCGTATTCGGTTGAGCGAAGCGCCTCGACCGATGAGGCGCTTCGCTCAGTTCGGGGTCTGCTAGAGATCTGCTAAAAGAAATCTCTGCTTCTTCTCGCCCTTTACTTCTCGCCCTTGACGTAGCGATCGAGTTCGCGATGGAAGTGGCGAATACGCGATTCTTGCTCACTCCAGAGTGGGCCACGGAAACCGCGTGAGCGACTACCTGCGCCCACCGCTGAGACGAGCTCGACATCCTGATCGAGTACCTCGCCGAGATCTGCGCGCTCGCCCTCGCCGAAACGCTCGATCGGCGGACGGGTTGCACCTGTAATGTCGGTGCCTTTGGGCAGGCCCATCCAGGCGGGCACGAAGTAATCCGGGTCATCGACGTACCGGAACATGGTGATGTTGTCGTAGTAAAACTTTTTCGGATCATCTGGATGAGGCAAGAAGCGCATGATGAATACGCCTTCCGGATGGCAACCGATCTGCACGTTCGGGAAGAGCCCCGTCGCCCAGCTGTCGGTGAGT
>JBIIHO010000196.1:0-4040 GCA_044235605.1 Steroidobacteraceae bacterium
CTAGACAGCGGCTCGCCCGAATCCCAAGGAAAACATCACATGACTAAACGGAAAGTACATAGCGTCTTTCGTGATCTCTATCCAGAACATCAGGCTGCGGAAATGGAAATGCGTTCACTCCTACTTCAGGGCCTGAGTAGCTGGCTCGCTGAATCTGGCATGACGCAGACTGAAGCGGCGAAAGTTCTCGCTGTTACTCAGGCCAGAGTCTCGGATATCAAGCGAGGCAAGATCAGCTCCTTCAGTCTCGACTTGCTCGTTCGGCTCGCGGCAAGGGCAGGACTAAAGCCGAAACTGAAGTTGGTAGCTTAAGACGCGAATCAGAACTCTCTTTGATAGAGCGCTGACGCTTGTCGGTGTCAAAAAGACAGTAGTTACATACACATTCTCTTACACACAGCCTTGGTGAAACCCGGTTCACTTCAGGCTATCGAAAGCCCCGAAACCCACCTAAACTTCGGCGGTGTTTCGTCATGACTTGATTCGCTGCCGCGGTATGCATGGCGGAGGACTAGACTGAATGCCACCCAAGCGTCTCATCGACGAGTGCGTAGCTGCAGTCCGCGCCACCACGACCCCCCGCCTCCATATTGCCCCAGTATTAGCGCCAGGCGTGGCGCTGATGACCTAGCCCGTGTTGCTGCGTTTCGACAATGTATCGCTAGCTTTTGGCTCGCGACCTCTGCTCGATCACGTTTCGTTGCTCGTCGACGAAGGCGAGCGTGTGTGTCTCGTCGGTCGAAACGGCGAGGGGAAGTCGTCGTTGTTACGTCTGGTCGCCGGACTGGCCACCCCCGATGACGGGACCATTTGGAGCCGGCCCGGTGCCCGGATCGCGATGCTGACGCAAGATCTCGATACAGTAGCCGACGCCTGCGTGCGCGATATCGTCGAAGGTGGATTGCCAGCCGACTCCGGTGAAGTTTGGGAAACCACGCCGCGCATCGATGCGGTGATGTCGCGACTCGGGCTCGATGGCGCGGCGCAGTTCGCTTCGCTGTCGGGCGGTTGGCGTCGTCGTGCGTTGCTCGGTCGTGCGCTAGTCGGCGATCCCGACGTGTTATTGCTCGACGAGCCTACCAACCATCTAGATATCGCCGCAATCGAATGGCTCGAAGGCGCGATGCTGTCATTTCGCGGCGCACTGCTGTTCGTCAGTCACGATCGTGCCTTCGTCAATCGACTTGCGACGCGAGTCGTCGAACTCGATCGCGGCCATTTAAGTTCATGGCCAGGCAACTACGACGATTTCGTGACGCGGAAAACGCTACAACTCGAAAATGAAGCAAAGGCAAACGCAGATTTCGATCGCAAGCTTGCCGAAGAGGAAGTGTGGATCCGTAAAGGTGTCGAAGCGCGCCGCACGCGTAACGAGGGTCGTGTGCGCGCGTTGATGGCGATGCGTAGTGAACGTCGTGTGCGTCGCGAACGGATTGGGCGCGCGGAGTTCGCGGTCGCCGAAGCGGGTGAGTC
This sequence comes from Steroidobacteraceae bacterium, assembly GCA_044235605.1. Taxonomy (GTDB): domain Bacteria; phylum Pseudomonadota; class Gammaproteobacteria; order Steroidobacterales; family Steroidobacteraceae; genus UBA964. The sequence continues at coordinate 1,474 of JBIIHO010000196.1, forward strand.
GGGCAAGCGGGTGTTCGAAGCGGAGCGTGTGAGTGTGTCATTCGACGATCATGTCGTCATTCGCGATCTTGACCTCAAGATTCAGCGCGGTGATCGAGTCGGCATCGTTGGTCCGAACGGCGCAGGCAAAAGTGCGTTATTGAGGTTGTTGATGGGCGAACTCGAGCCGTCGAATGGTAAAGTCGTCCGCGGCGCGCGTCTCGAAGCGGCTTATTACGACCAGCAGCGCGCTCGACTCAATCTGTCTGCTTCCGTGCAAGACAACGTCAACGACGGTAATACGTTCGTACCGATCGGCGGTGAGAATCGCCACGTTTCGGGATATCTACGCGACTTCCTGTTTCGGCCGGATCAATTACGGACACCGGCGTCCGCGTTGTCTGGCGGGGAGCGTAATCGGCTGTTGCTCGCAAAGCTGTTCGCCCGCCCAGCAAATTTATTGGTGCTCGATGAGCCTACTAACGATCTCGATCTCGACACGCTCGAACTACTCGAGGAGCGCGTCGCCGACTTCGACGGTACGTTGCTACTTGTGAGTCACGATCGCGCGTTTCTCGACCGGGTCGTCACTAGCCTGCTCGTACTCGAGGGTGAGGGTCAGGTGCAGGAATTTATTGGCGGCTGGACCGATTATGCTAATTGGCGGGCGGCACGACAGCATACCCCTGCGCAGCGACGGGAACCCGCCTCATCACGTCAGTCCGCAACACCTGCCGTGCGCGCCAAAGAATTGACGTTACGGCGATCGCGGCGTCTTTCTTTTAAAGAGCAACGCGAGTTCGACAGCTTGCCAGCGACGATCGAATCGCTCGAAATCGATAAGTCCGAGCTCGAACGCGCGGTGGCCGATCCGGCGTTCTATCAGCGCCCGCAAGACGAAGTACGTCGCGCGCTCACGACTCTGCAATCCTTAGGCTCTGAAATAGATGCAGCGTATGCCCGCTGGGCGGAACTCGAAGCACTGCGTGGCTGAGCTTCCTGTATACTTCTTACCGATGAAGTTTTCCGATCTCGGGCTCTCGCCCGAGTTGCTGCGCGCGGTCGCAGAAAAAGGCTACGACACCCCCACACCCATCCAGCAGCAGGCGATCCCGGCAGTGCTCGGCGGGCGAGATGTACTTGCCGGGGCGCAAACGGGCACTGGAAAAACTGCGGGCTTCGTGTTGCCGTTGTTGCAGCGCTTAGTCGCAGCCGATGGTCGTACGCCGCGTGTTTTGGTGTTGACGCCAACCCGCGAGTTGGCGGCGCAAGTCGCCGAAAGCGCGCGTGGCTACGGCCGCTACACCAATCTGCGTACGGCCGTGGTCTTCGGCGGTGTCAGCGAAAAACCGCAGATCGGGGCACTACGCTCAGGCTGCGATATTTTGATTGCTACACCCGGTCGTTTGCTCGACCTCGTCGATCAAGGTGCGCTCGATTTATCAAGAGTCAAGCATTTCGTCCTCGATGAAGCCGACCGTATGCTCGATATGGGCTTCATCCACGCTATAAAACGTATCATCCGATTGCTACCAGCATCCCGACAGAATTTGATGTTCTCCGCTACATACTCCGACGATATTCGGGATCTCTCTGCGCGTTTTCTGCGCGACCCGATCTCGATCGAAGTCGCGCCGCGTAACACGACCGCCGAACGAGTTGAGCAGGTCGCCTTCGCGGTTCCCAAAGAAATGAAGCGTCATTTGCTCGTGCACCTATTCGATCATGGCGCCTCAGGCGAGGGTACGTGGCATCAAGTGCTGGTATTCACGCGCACCAAGCACGGAGCGAATCGACTTGCACAGCACCTCGAGAGTGCAGGAATCCGCACCGCTGCAATCCACGGCAACAAGAGCCAGGCGGCTCGGGTGCGAGCGCTCGCAGACTTCAAGGCGGGGAACATTGCGGCCTTGGTGGCCACGGAGGTCGCGTCACGTGGCCTTGATATCAAAGAATTGCCGCAGGTGGTCAATTACGAATTGCCGAATGTCCCCGAGGATTACGTGCACCGTATTGGTCGCACAGCACGTGCCGGTTCAACGGGTCGGGCGGTGTCGTTGGTTTCGTCGGATGAAACTGGCTTGCTAAGGGATATCGAACGCACGATGCGTCGCAGCGTGCCGTTTTTGCCGACACCGAAATTCGAGGTGCGCGAGCCGAAGCCGCCGGTCAACCGCCCGAAGGCTCCACCGGAAAACCGAGCCCCGGCCGCTCCGCGACCAAAGGGTCCCGGTGGTCGCCCCGCAGCTCGGTCAAACCGTCCCGGACGGTTCCGCAGGGGCCGCAAAGCTTTTTAAGTAATCTCGCGAGATCTTCGAAAGCCGCCTGCGTCTTGTCGGGGAGGGTGACTCGCTAACGTTCACTTACCCACTGCGATTAACGGGCCATCGGATCACCGGTGAGGGTGCGATGGTGTTAGGCCGTGAAAATCAACCGAATGACCGCTTTGGGCGAGAACGATCTATAACGCTGACGCAGCAGTCTTTCGGGGAGATATTAATGACGCGTCGAGAGACGGTAGCGACGACTCTCGCGAACTGGAATAGAGATGGCGTAGTCGAGCTAAGTCGCGGCGCAATCTATATCCG
>JBIIHO010000197.1:0-4039 GCA_044235605.1 Steroidobacteraceae bacterium
GACTGTCAGGGTGCGCTCGATGCGGTGCAGGCGCGTGTCGATATTCTGCTCAAGCGCGATGGCGCGGCGAGCCTCGAACGCTTTGATGCGGACGAGGACGACGAGGCATCGCAGGACGAGTGAGCATGGATTACCGCGAGCGAATCGAGCGCGTGCTCGAGCGCGCGTTGCCATTGACGGATGCGGGCTCGACCCGCCTCATCGAAGCGATGCGTTACAGCGCGCTCGGTGGGGGCAAGCGCTTGCGCCCGACACTCGTGTACACCGCAGGTGTCGCACTTGGGGCGTCACTCGAGGCGCTCGATGATCCGGCGGCGGCCGTCGAACTCATTCACGTCTATAGCCTGATCCACGACGATCTGCCGGCGATGGACGACGACGATCTGCGACGCGGACGTCCCTCGTGCCACAAGGCCTTCGACGAAGCGACCGCGATCTTGGCGGGCGATGCGCTGCAGGCCGTCGCCTTCGAGCGCCTTGCAGGTCCTGCCGACCAATCGCCCGAAGAGGCCGTACGTCGGCTCACCATGGTGCGATTGCTCGCGGCGGGCATCGGCACGGCGGGCATGGCCGGTGGCCAGGCCATCGATCTCGAGTCGGTGGGGCGCAAACTCGACGTTCCTGCGCTGCAGCGCATGCATCGGCTCAAGACCGGCGCGCTGATCGAGACCTCCGTGCAGCTCGGCGCCGCGGCCGCGGGCGTGCTCTCCGGCCCGAAGTGGCAAGCGCTGCAGGAGTTCGGCGCAGCCATCGGGCTCGCGTTCCAGATACAGGACGATATCCTCGATGTGACCGGTACGACCGACACCATCGGCAAGATCGCCGGGGCGGATGCCGCTCACGACAAGCCGACCTACACGAGCCTCATGGGTCTCGAGGGCGCCAAAGCCGCCGCCGAGGCGCAGCGGGCCCGGGCGCTTTCGGCCCTCACCCCGCTCGGGGCGGCCGGAAAGGGGCTCGCAGCGCTAGCCGACTTCGTCATCGGCCGCGCGAACTAATACACTGTCGCGCTCCCATGACTACGCTCGACGCACGATATCCGTTGCTTTCAAAAATCAACTCGCCGGCTGACCTGCGCGCGCTGCCGGTCGAGTCGCTCGGCGAGGTCTGCCATGAGCTGCGGCAATATTTGATCAACACCGTCGCCACGCGCGGCGGTCACTTCGCTGCGGGTCTCGGTACGGTCGAACTCACGGTGGCGCTGCATTACGTTTTTGAGACCCCCGAGGATCGTCTCGTGTGGGATGTCGGTCATCAGGCCTATCCGCACAAAGTCCTCACGGGACGTCGTGATCGACTCGACACCGTCAAACAAAAAGACGGACTCGCGCCCTTCCCCACCCGCGCAGAAAGTGTGTACGACACGTTCGGTGTCGGTCACTCGAGCACCTCGATCAGCGCGGCGCTCGGCATGGCGGTCGCCGCGGAGCGTGAAGGTCTTTCTCGACGCGTGGTCGCAGTGATCGGCGATGGTGCGATGACTGCAGGCATGGCCTTTGAGGCGCTCAACAATGCCGGGTCGCTGCGCACCGACCTGCTCGTCGTGCTCAACGACAACGACATGTCGATTTCGGAGAACGTCGGCGCGCTCTCGAAGTACCTCACGCGTGTGCTCTCGAGCCGCAAGTACGCGGCGCTGCGCGAGACAGGCAAGAAGGTACTCGCGAAGATGCCCGTCGCGTGGGAGTTCGCGCGTCGCTCCGAAGAGTATTTTAAGGGGATGATCTTGCCGGGCGGCCTCTTCGAGGCGCTCGGATTCAATTACATCGGACCCATCGACGGTCACGACATCGGCGCACTCGTTCGCACGCTGCGTAATCAGCGACTTTTGAAGGGTCCGCAGTTCTTGCACGTCGTCACGCGCAAGGGCAAGGGCTATGCGCCGGCCGAGGCCGACCCGATCAAGTGGCACGGCCCGGGCGCGTTCGACCCGGCGAGCGGCACCATCTTCAAGGAAAAGTCGTCAGGGCCTTCGTTCTCGCAAATCTTTGGTGAGTGGCTTTGCGACATGGCCGAGCGCGAGCCGAAGCTCGTCGGCATTACCCCGGCAATGCGCGAGGGCTCGGGCCTCGTCGAGTTCTCAAAGAAATTTCCCGATCGGTATTTCGACGTGGCGATCGCCGAGCAGCATGCGGTGACGTTCGCGGCGGGCATCGCCTGCGAGGGTTTGAAGCCTGTCGTCGCAATCTACTCGACCTTCTTGCAGCGCGGCTACGATCAGTTGATTCATGACGTCGCACTACAGAATTTGCCCGTGGTGTTCGCGCTCGATCGCGCAGGTCTCGTCGGCGGTGACGGCGCGACGCACCAAGGTGCCTACGACATCTCGTACTTGCGCTGCATTCCGAACATGGTGCTGATGGCGCCCTCTGACGAAAACGAGTGTCGGCAGATGCTCTATACCGCAACGACCCTCCCCGGCCCCTCAGCGGTGCGCTATCCGCGCGGTATCGGCAACGGTACGTCCGTCGTGCGCGAGATGTCAGAGATTCCGGTCGGTCGCGGTGTTGTACGTCGTGAGGGTCAGAGCGGTCTCGCCATTCTGGTGTTCGGCACGCTGCTGCACGCCGTGCGGCCCATCGCCGAGCGGCTCGATGCAACGGTCGTCGACATGCGCTACATCAAGCCGCTCGACGTAGCGCTCGTGAAGCGGATCGCAGCGCGTCATCGTGCCGTCATCACAGTCGAAGAAAATGCGGTGCAGGGTGGCGCGGGTTCGGCGGTCGCCGAAACGCTCGCGGAGGCAGATCACTCGATCCCGTTACATCTCATCGGCATTCCCGATCGATTTATCGAGCACGGCAGCCGCGAAGACTGTCTCGCCCTCGCCGGTCTCGATGCGGCGGGTCTTGCGAAACAAATCGACGGTTGGTGGCAGACGCAGCGCAACCTGTCGCGAACGGGAACTTGAGTCATGACTTCCGCAGTGGTCCAGGCGGTTGAGGACGTCCAGTCGCGCGCGGATACGCGCCAGTTGCCGATCAATAAGGTCGGCATCAAGGACATCACGCATCCGGTAAAACTGCGCGATCGCTCGAGCGGCGAGCAGCATACGGTCGCCTCGTTCAATATGTACGTGAACCTGCCGCACGATTTCAAAGGCACCCACATGTCGCGCTTCGTCGAGATCTTGCACGGTGAGCGCGAGATCTCGGTCGAGAACTTTCGGAAGATGCTCGGCGACATGACGCGCCGCCTCGAGGCAGAGTCGGGTCACATCGAGATGAGTTTTCCGTTCTTCGTCATGAAGAAAGCGCCGGTGTCAGGCGTCGAGAGTCTGATGGATTACCGAGCGACGCTCATCGGCGAGCAGCGCGGCACATCAGCCGACATGTGGGTGCGCGTTGTCGTGCCGGTCACGAGCCTCTGCCCCTGCAGCAAGCGCATCTCCGATCGTGGTGCTCACAATCAGCGCTCGCACGTGACCATCACGGCGAAGTTACGTGAGCATCTTTGGATCGAAGAGCTCATCGACATTGCGGAGTCCGAGGCCTCTTGCGAGGTGTTCGGCATCCTGAAGCGCCCCGACGAGAAATACGTCACCGAAAAAGCGTACGACAATCCCAAGTTCGTCGAAGATCTGGTGCGCGATATCGCCATGCGTCTCAATGCGGAAGATCGCATCGCGGCTTACAGTGTCGAGGCCGAGAACTTCGAGTCGATTCACAACCACTCGGCGTACGCGCTGATCGAGCGCGATAAAGACGCAGCGGGCTGATTCTCAGCCTCCGAAGTGATCAAAACTTGAAGGCAGCGCCTCAAGGTACTGCCGAAGTTCATCGCGTTCCGTACGCACGGTCACGTGCGGCGCACCAGGCTCGGCCTCGACAAGCGCGCCGATCACCGACACTTCCCCTCGCGCCTCGAGCTCGGCGAGCGCCTCACGATTCTCGGGCGGCACGGTGAAGGCGAGCTCGTAGTCATCGCCCCCCGCCAACATGAAACGCAGGGCCTCGCGCTCCTCGAATACTCCTTCACGCACGAGCGCGGCGAGCGCCGACGAACGTGGAAGGCGCTCGAGATCGATGATCGCCGCACA
>JBIIHO010000198.1:0-4028 GCA_044235605.1 Steroidobacteraceae bacterium
GGCTAAAAGAAAAAACCCGAAAAAAAAGAAGAAGCGGACGACCGATCGCTCCAATGCGGGCCTCACCCACCTCGATGCCGCACGGCGTCCGACCATGGTCGATGTGAGTGATAAGGTCGTCACGCGTCGCAGCGCGACGGCCGAGGCGCGCATCAAGCTGCCGAACTCAGTTGCTCGCGCATTAGCCGTCACGGGACACCGCACGCGCAAAGGCCCCGTGTTCGACACGGCGATCATCGCGGGCGTGCAAGCCGTCAAACGTACGCACGAACTGATTCCGTTTTGCCACCCTTTGCCGATCGACCATTGCGACATCGACATCGATGCAGAGAGAACCCGAGTCACCATCCGCTGCACTGTCGCGACCACGCACAAGACAGGCGTCGAAATGGAAGCCCTCACCGGCGCCACGATGGCAGCACTCACGATCTACGACATGTGCAAAGCGCTCTCCCACGACATCGTGATCGAGTCGGTTCGCCTACTCGATAAATCAGGCGGGCGGCGTAACGTTTCTCGGAGACGCTGATGACCCTCGCGCAGTCCGAGGCGCCCGTGTTCGGGCTGTTGCTCGCAGGCGGACGCAGCTCGCGTATGCGGCGCGATAAGGCAGCGCTCGAATACCGCGGTCGCACTCAGCTCGAAGACGCCTACGACCTGCTCGCCTCCGTCACGCAACGCGCCTTTGTCTCAGTACGTCCCGATCAAGTGAACGAACCGCTACGCCAAAGATTTCCACAAATCGTGGACGAACAGACGGACCTCGGCCCGCTCGCCGGCATCCTCGCAGCTCAACGGGCGTATCCCGAAGCAGCATGGCTCGTGCTCGCCTGCGATCTGCCTTTTCTCGATACCGCGATCCTTCGACATCTGCTCGAACGCCGCGACCGACAAGGCTACGCGACGGCCTTTCGCTCGACTCACGATGGCCTACCGGAACCGCTCTGTGCGCTGTACGAGCCCAAGTCAGCCGCGACCCTCGCTCGGTTCGCCACGGGCGGTAAAAGTTGTCCTCGAAAATTTCTGATCGAACATCAGGCGACACTGCTCGAGCCCTTGCGCGCCGAGGCTCTCGACAACGTCAACTCGACCACGGACTATTGGACGTCCATGCAAACCCTTTCACCTGAAGCTCTTCCCTCGCGCAGCGTCCGCGTGCAGTACTTCGCGCTGCTGCGTGAACAAGCCGGCCGCAGCGAAGAAACGCTGACGACTGCCGCACGCACACCCGCCGAGCTCTATGGCGAGCTTCAGACTCGGTACGGATTCACGCTGCCCATCGACATGCTCAAGGTCGCCGTGAACACCGAGTTCGGTGATTGGAACCAGCCGCTGCAAAACCAAGACTCGATCGTGTTCATCCCGCCGGTGGCCGGAGGCTGACCCCGCCATGAACTCGGCGCGCTTTCGGTTTAGTTCGTCGGCGCTCGACCCCGAATCGCTACGAACGGAACTCGCGGATCCGACTTGCGGTGGCTATACCGCGTTCGAGGGCTGGGTGCGTAATCACAACGAGGGCCGGGAAGTTCGTCACCTCGAATACGAAGCATTCGCCGAACTCGCCATTCGCGAGGGCGAACGCATCATCGACGAGGCCTGCGCACGATTCGGTGTCGACAATGCGCGCTGCGTGCATCGGGTGGGCGATCTCGCACTCGGGGAACTCGCCGTGTGGGTGGGCGTGAGCGCCCGCCACCGCGACGAGGCGTTCAAGGCCTGTCGCTACATCATCGACGAAGTGAAGCATCGCGTCCCGATCTGGAAGAAAGAGCACTACGTCGACGGTGACTCAGGCTGGGTCAACTGTGAGCGCTGCGCGGCGACACCGGCACACGCCGACCACGAGCACGCCGCCCACGAGCACGCCGATCACGGGCATCAGCATCATCACGGGCATGCCCATCACGGGCATCAGCATCATCACGGGCCAGCGCATCGCCATACCGTCGAGACGCCGCGGGTACCCGACTACTCGCGACAGATGAACCTTCGCGAAGTCGGCGCAGCGGGGCAAGCGCGCCTGCGTGCCGCGCGAGTTGCGGTGGTAGGCGCCGGAGGTCTCGGGGTGCCAGTGCTGCAGTATCTTGCCGGTGCGGGAATCGGACGGCTCACGCTCATCGATGGCGATCGACTAGAGCCCTCCAACCTGCATCGCCAAACTTGGTACGCCCTCGCCGACTGCGGCACGCCCAAAGCCGAACTCGCCGCAGCCCGCGTGCGGGCGCTCAACCCGGATGTGGACGTCCACCTCCACGTCGGTCGACTCGACATCGAGAACGGCGCCACGCTGCTCGCTCATCACGATCTCGTCATCGACTGCACCGATAACTTCGCTACCAAATTTTTGATCAACGATCTCGCTCAGTTGCTCGGTGTGCCCGCCGTGTTCGCGAGCGTCCACCAATACGAGGGTCAGCTGCAGGTCGTTGACCCCACGCGGCGAAGTGCCTGCCTGCGCTGTCTTTGGCCGAACGCCACGCGTGACGGCGTCGTCGGTAACTGCGCCGAAGCCGGGGTACTGGGCCCCGTACCGGGGGTGCTAGGTGGTCTGCAAGCGCTCGAAGCGCTCAAGATTTTATTGAATTTGCCGGGTCGGCTCGGCGATGAGCTGCTGACGGTAGACCTTGTCGGCCTGGCGACAACGCGCTTGCGGGCCCGCCGAAACGCCGCCTGCGAAGGTCGCTGCGAGCCCTCCCTGATTGCACTACAACGCACCATCGACGAGCGCCGGGATGCCGCAAGCGTCTCGCCACTCGAACTCGAGTTCGACGACTTGCAGACCGCCCTCGCAGAGGGCTACTCACTCGTCGATATTCGTGAGTCCAAAGAAATTGATGAGTCACCCCTCGAGACTCGCGTCCTGTGCGTGCCGATGGGCGAATTACTCGCGGGACGAAATTTGCCGCCGGAAGGGCGTTACCTGCTCATTTGCGCTCGCGGCGCTCGCAGCCTCGGCACTGCACGCAGCCTGCGGGATCGCGGGTTGTCTAACGTATATTCTTTGAAAGGCGGTGCGCTCGGTCTGCCCGAGCGTCAGGGACGGATCTGACCCGAGCCGCGCACGACGTACTTGTAACTCGTCAACTGCTCGAGCCCGACCGGTCCTCTCGCATGGAAGCGATCGGTCGAAATTCCGATCTCAGCGCCCATACCGAACTCGCCTCCATCGGCAAATTGAGTCGAGGCGTTGTGCAGCACAATCGCGCTATCGACGGCTTCGAGAAACCGACCCGCCGTCGCCTCGTTGTTCGTGATGATCGATTCGGTATGCGAGGAGCCGTAGCGGGCGATGTGCGCCATCGCCTCCTCGACGCCCTCGACCACCCGCACGGCGATGATCGAATCGAGATACTCCGTTGACCAATCGGCCGCGGACGCAGCCGTCACGCGGGAATCGACTTTCTGTGTCGCCTCGTCGCCGCGAACGGCGCATCCCGCATCGAGCAAAGAACGAACGAGCGTAGAGAGATAATCTTGAGGTGCCGCACGATCGACGAGCAGAGTTTCGGCGGCACCACACACGCCTGTTCGGCGCAGCTTGGCGTTTAGCGTGATGGCGACCGCCATCGCGAGATCAGCGTCGCGATCGACATAGACGTGACAATTCCCGTCGAGGTGGCCGATGACCGGCACTCGCGCCTCGCGGCGTACACGCTCGATGAGTCCCTTGCCGCCCCGTGGCACCACGACATCGATAGCACCCTCGAGACCCTCGAGCATCAAGCCGACGGCCTCGCGATCGGCCACGGGAACCCGTTGCACGCAGGCCTCGGGGAGCCCCGCCTCCCGCAAGCCCGCCACGAGACAGTCATGGATCGCTGCCGTCGAATGCAGACTCTCGGAGCCGCCCCGCAGGATCACGGCATTGCCCGACTTGAGACATAGCGCGCCAGCATCGGCCGTCACGTTCGGCCGGCTTTCGTAGATGATGCCGAGCACCCCGAGCGGAACGGCCACCCGCGCGATGCGTAGGCCATTCGGCCTCGTCCACTCCGCGAGCACTCGCCCCACCGGGTCGGGCAAGGACG
>JBIIHO010000199.1:0-4015 GCA_044235605.1 Steroidobacteraceae bacterium
CCTGTCAACACCACTGGAAAGGGCTGGTTGGCATTTGCAGGATCGAGAAGTATCCCGATCAAATAAAAAATCTCTTCTGCGGTACCGGCACCACCCGGAAAAACAACAAGACCGTGCGCCACCCTAACGAATGCTTCGAGCCGTTTTTCGATGTCGGGCATGATCACGAGGTTATTGACGATCGGGTTTGGTGGCTCGGCGGCGATGATGCCGGGCTCCGTCAAACCCACATATCGTCCCGAGCTGATTCGTTGCTTCGAATGCCCGATCGTCGCGCCCTTCATCGGGCCTTTCATCGCTCCCGGTCCACACCCTGTGCAAACGTCGAGCCCGCGCAGGCCGAGCTCATATCCTACGCGCTTGGTGTACTCGTACTCCTCGCGGTTGATGGAGTGGCCACCCCAGCAGACGACGAGATTCGGTCTGATTTTATGATCGAGTAAACGTGCATTACGCAGAATATGGAACACCGCATTGGTGATCGACTGCGGACGGCTCAGATCAAATCGTCCGCTATCGACGATTTCGTTCGCCGTATAGACGATGTCGCGCAGTACGGCAAACAAGAGTTCCTTGGTACCGCGAATCATCTGACCATCGACGAAAGCCATAGCCGGTGCGTTTTTGATCTCGAGCTTCACGCCCAAGGCGTGTCGCAAAATTTGAATATCGAAATCTCGATAACGCTCGAAAATTTCACGCGCGTCGTCGGTGTCACTGCCGGCGTTGAGAACCGCCAAGGCGCACTGACGAAACAACGGATAAAGACCGCCCTGCCCCGTCGAAAGCAGCTGCTCTATTTCCTCTTGCGAGAGGCTTTCAAGTGCTCCACGAGGAGCTACGCGTGCATCGACGACTTCGGGAATGACGATACTGGTTTCCAAAAAAATCTCCGAATCAGGGGCGGATATCGATCGGGGTGCCGTCCGATACCAACATCCAAACTTCCATCATGTCAGCGTTATTAAGCGCGATGCAGCCATCCGTCCAATCCTCACGAGCGTAGTGTTCGGGCGGCCAGCGCGGCTCGTTAGGCAGGCCGTGGATCATGATCAAACCACCCGGTGGCACGCCGGCCTTGCGTGCGCGAGTTCGATCTCTCTCGTTTGGATAAGACACACGGATCGAGAGGAAAAAATCGCTCCGGGGGTTGCGTGAGTCAAGCAGGTAACGCCCCTCCGGCGTTCGGAAATCCCCCTCACGCTGCTTGTGGCCGTCGGGACGCAGGCCCAGCGACACTCGGTAGCTGCGAAGTAGCGTCGGACCGCGCCAAAGCTCCAAACGACGCGCAGACTTGTGCACGACGACCTCGGTCGCCATAGGGAGCTGCTGGATGTTGCCCCTCGCCGTTGGAGCAAAGAGAACACACGAGACAGTCAGGAGGATGGCAAGACGCCACATGCCTCACATTATAGGTCGACTGAGAGGTTGCGCCCTATAGGCTGGAGTCGGCTGGGGGCGCCGGCGTCTGAACGGCGAGGTCAGCGAGTGTCGACGGGCGATCGCCGGGTAATTTCAGGACTCTTCCATGCTTGAGTTTAGCGGCCGGGTCGAGACCGTTGAGCTCTGCGACGCGACGGACGTTCAGACCGTACTTCCGCGCGATTTGATGCAAGTTTTCGCCGCGCCCTATCTTGTGGGCCTGAGGACCAATCTGAGCGACGTAAATCTGGTCAGCGCCGACACGCGCGACGAATTCATCAGAGGAAATTGGTCGCTCTGGCGGTAGTCGCAGTCGATATCCCCGAGGGACAAGCCGCTCTCCGGACCACACGGCTGGTCGCAATGCAGGGTTCAGCTCCCTCAACTGGCCAATCGGTACATCGAGCGCTTTCTCGAGTCGTTTGATATCCGCGTAGCCTGGCATCGATATCTCGTGGAACTGCATCTCCGGCGCGCGAGTCACGCCCGGAAAATAACGCTGCGGATCTTGATCGATGGTAAGCGCCGCTAGAAAGGACGGATAAAAGTTTCTCGATGCAAAACCAAAAGTGCGACTGCGGTACTTGCGGGCGATCACTCCGAAGTCGTCCGTCCCCATCACCTGCCGAGCCCGTCGCATCCCGCCAGGTCCATGGTTGTATGCCGTGATCGCCAAAGGCCAACTGCCGAGTAGACGATAATTGCTGAGCAAAAGCCGCGCAGCCGCTTCGGTAGAGCGAAACGGATCAAGGCGCTCATCGACAATGTCATCGACTCGCATGTAGAGGCGGCCAGTTGAGCGCATGAACTGCCATAGCCCCGAGGCACCGACCTTCGAGTAAGCGCTTGGCGTAAAGGACGACTCGACATGAGGCAATGCCGCGAGCTCAGGCGGTAGCCCCAAAGAATTGAAGGTCCGCGCGATATGGGGTTCCCAGGTGCCCGAGCGGACGATCCCGGCTCGGAAGCGATCGGCCTGCCCAAGCTGAAATCGAACCTCAGCACGCGCCTCGCGCAGACGAGCAGGCGTTGCATCTTTTCCCCACAACTGCAGCACTCGGCGTGCATCGCCCGTAACGGAGTCCGTCGAGCCCGCTTCGAGCGCGTGCACGGCTGCATCGAGCCCAGCAATCCAGCGATCTCTCGCCCGCTTGATCAGCTCACGGCGTTGCGATGAGCCTGGCGGACCAGCAAGCGCGAGATCGAGCGTTTCGTACACCACACCGAGATGACGCTCGTCATGCATAACACCCTGGAGCGTGGTGATCTCACTGTAAACGCGAATCCAGAAATCGACGTCTCTCTGAAGCTCAGCCGGCCGCGGAATTTCGCGCGATACCGTCTCGCCCGAAGGCGGTCGATCGGGCGGAATGATAGAAGGTTGGCCCGCTCCGAGCGCGGGCGACACCAAGACCGTGAATGCGAGGAAAGTGGCTAAAGAGGGTGCCAGATGCCGCAAGGCGTCACCCGCACTTAGAGTCGCCGCAATTGAGGCAGGTCATGCACCCATCCATCATGACCACCGCCGCAGTGCTGCACTTTGAGCAGAGCTGCGCGCCCTCCGGGAAATGAGACTTTGCGAAAGCATCGGTCTGCTTCGCGCGGGCTTCGAACTCCGCACGCTTTTCGTCGACGAGTTTTTTCTGATGCTCATCGAGCTCAGTGCGCCCCAGAAGACCGATGGTCTGCAGGTGCTTCTCGATGACATGACCGAGCTCGGCAATGATCGAGGGCATGAATTTTCCGCCCGGCTGCCAATAGCCACCGCGAGGATCGAATACGGCCTTGAGCTCCTCGACGAGGAAGGTCACGTCACCTCCTTTGCGGAAAACCGCAGAGATGATGCGCGTGAGGGCGACGATCCATTGATAGTGATCGAGGTTCTTCGAATTAATGAAGACCTCGAAAGGCCGGCGCTGCTCGTGCTCGGTTCCTTCGTTGAGAATGATGTCGTTGATCGTGACGTACATCGCGTGATCGGACACCGGCGTCTTGATCTTGTACGTGGACCCGATCAACACCTCAGGACGCTGAACTTCCTCGGTCAGACGAATGACCTTGCCCCCGTGGGACGTCGTCCGCTCGGTGACAGTAGGCGCCGGCGCAGGTTCTGCTCCCGGCTTTTGAACGCGGTATTTGGAGATCTTTCGATCGATCTTGATGGCGGCCATAGACAAACTAATCCTCAGAACTTGCCGTAGTAGCCTTCTTTCAAGGCGTCGTACAGGTTTGCGGCGGAATGCTTCTCGCCGTCGTATTCGATTTCCTCGTCACCCTTCACAGAGATCTCGGAACCATCCTCCAGAGTGAACACGTAGGTGGTGTTCTTGAGATCTTCTTCCTTGACGAGCACGCCTTGGAACGCCTCAGGATTGAAGCGGAAGGTGGTGCAGCCCTTGAGACCTTTCTCGTGAGCGTAAAGGTATATATCTTTGAAGGACTCGTACTTGAAATCCGTCGGAACGTTGGCGGTCTTCGAGATGGAGGAGTCCACCCACCTCTGAGCCGCGGCCTGAATATCAACGTGCTCAGTCGGCGTAATGTCGTCGGCTGTCGTGAAATATTCAGGCAGTTTCTCGGCTGGGTTGGTGGA
>JBIIHO010000017.1:0-12839 GCA_044235605.1 Steroidobacteraceae bacterium
CGTTACCGCATCGCTGAGTTTCCGGTGAATTTAGTGTGCTAACGCTTGAACACTCGAACCGTTCGAATGGTGTTGTCCGCGATCTGCAGCACTTCCATATCGAGGTCGCCGATTCGCAGTGAGGTGCCAGCCGAGGGGATGGTCTCGAGCTTTTCGAGCAGCAGGCCGTTCAGAGTCTTCGGGCCGTCGGTAGGCAAGTCCCAGCCCATTGAGCGGTTGAGCACACGGATGGTTGCTGAGGCGTTGATGATGTACGCGCCAGAGGGCTCACGATGGATGTCTCGATGCGATACCGTCGCCGGATCGCTCGTGAACTCACCGACGATTTCCTCGAGGATATCTTCGAGCGTGACCAGACCCTCGACATCGCCGTATTCATTGACTACGAAAGCGAAGCGACGTCGATCGCGCTGAAAGTTGCTGAGTTGCACGGTCAGTGACGTGCCGTCTGGCACGTAATACGGCTCGCGTTGCGTCGCAATTTCTTCGAGTCGGTCTCGATCGAGCGTTCCGCGTGCAAGCTCCTGCGCGATGCGCCGCATGTGCAAGAGCCCGACCATTTGTCCGAGATCACCTCGATACACGGGCAAGCGAGTGTGCGGCGTTTGACGCAACTGATCGAGGATGCGCTCCCAATCGTCTTCGAGATCGATACCTGCGATGTCCTGCCGCGGGATCATGATATCGTTGACCGTCATGCGCTCGAGATCGAGCACGCTCATCAACATCTGCTGGTGACTCTTCGGAATCATCAGGCCCGCCTCGGCCACCACGGTACGTAGTTCCTCGCGAGAGAGCGCGGTCTGCTGAGTATGTCGATCGACGTTGAGGCCGATGAGTTTCAGGGCTCCGTTCGTAATCCAGCCGATCACGAACACGGCAGGCCGAAGCGCCCACTGTAGCGCGGTGTACACGTACGAGGAGGTGACGACGAGACGGCGAGGGTGAAGCGCCCCGTAGGTCTTCGGACCGACCTCGCAAAAAATGAGCATGAGCAAGGTGAGCACGCCTGCGCCCACCGCCACCCACTCGTCGCCCCAGACTCGCAGGACGATCACGGTGACCAGGGTGGCCGCGAGGTTGTTGACCAGGTTATTGCCGAGAAGAATGAGACCGATCAGTCGGTCCGGCCGGGCGAGCAGACGCTCGGCCAGGATGGCCCCTCGATGACCGCCTTTGGCCAGGGTGCGCAGCTGGTAGCGGTTAAAGCTCATCAGTGCCGTCTCGGTACCCGAGAAGAACGCGGATAGCACCATGCACAAGAGCAACAGGCCGAGTAACGGCAGGAGCGCGGGATCACTCACGTCTATAATCATCCAGTGTTCGAAAACCTGAGTCAAAAGTTCGCTAAAACCGTCCAAAACCTCCGGGGTAAAGGACGGATCAGCGAGGAGAACATCTCCGAGACCCTCCGGGAGGTGCGCCTCGCCCTCCTGGAGGCCGATGTGGCGCTGCCCGTCATCAAGGCCTTCATCGATGCCGTGAGGGCCAAGGCCCAGGGGGCGGAGGTCGCCACCAGCCTCACCCCTGGCCAGGTGTTCGTCAGCATCCTCCAGCGCGAGCTGGTGGAGCTCATGGGGGGTGCCCGGGAGGGCTTCGAGCTACGAGCCCAGCCCCCTTATGTGGTGTTGCTCGCGGGTCTGCAGGGCGCCGGCAAGACCACCACCGCCGGCAAGCTCGCCCGATGGCTCATTGAAACTCGGAAGAAGCGCGTGCTGCTCGTCAGCACGGACGTACGTCGTCCGGCGGCCATTTTGCAATTGCAGCGTCTCGCCGAGCAGGTGGGTGCGGGCTTCCATCCTTCGGAGAGCGGTGGCGATCCGGTCGCGATCGCAGAGTCCGCGCTCGAGGCGGCACGACGCGGCGTGTATGACGTGCTGATCGTCGATACGGCGGGTCGTTTACATGTCGATGCCGAGCTCATGGATGAAGTGCGGGCGATCGACTCGCGTGTCGGCGCCCACGAAAAGCTTTTCGTCGTCGATGCGATGGCGGGCCAAGATGCGCTTAATTCGGCGAAGTCCTTCGGTACGGCACTCGATCTCACTGGCATTATTTTGACCAAGGCCGATGGCGATGCGCGCGGTGGCGCAGCGCTTTCCGTGCGACAAATTACGGGAAAACCCATCGTCTTCATTGGTGTCGGTGAAAAGACGGACGCCTTGGAGCCCTTTGATCCCGAGCGCATGGCGAGTCGCATTCTCGGCATGGGCGATGTCGTCGCGCTCGTCGAGCAGGTGCAGGGCAAGGTCGATGCGGCCGAGGCCGAACGCCTCGCCAAAAAAGTCATTTCGGGCGGCAAGTTCGATTTCTATGATCTCAAGAGTCAACTCGAGCAGTTGCAGAATATGGGTGGTCTCGAGTCGCTCATGGACAAGCTTCCGACTCAGCTCGCCAAGGGAGGTCTGCCTGCTGGGGTGGGGGACGTTCAGGTCCGCCGTCAGATCGCCATCATCAATTCCATGACCCATCGGGAGCGGCGTCGCCCCGATGTCATCGATGGGTCCCGGCGTCGTCGGATTGCCGCGGGGTCAGGGACCCAGGTTCAGGACGTCAATCGGCTTTTGAAGCAGTTTTCCGATATGCAGCGCATGATGAAGGGCATGAAGGGGGGCAAGTTCCGCCGCATGCTCGGAGCCCTGAAGGGCGGGGGGCTCCCCCCGGGGTTCACACCCCCCCGGTAGCGCTTCCATCAAGTCCCTGATTTCTGTAGACTCCGCGCTCTTTTTCGACCCCCTGGAAGGGCGTACAGATCATGGTAACGATTCGTCTCACCCGTCGTGGCGCTAAGAACTCACCGTTCTATCACGTCGTGGTCACCGACAGCCGCAAGCGTCAGGGCGGCATGAGCCTCGAGAACGTAGGGTTCTTCAATCCCGTGGCACGCAAGAGCGAGCCGCGTCTGCGCCTTGACCTCTCGCGAATCGAGTACTGGGTTGGCCAGGGAGCCAAGCCGTCCGATCGCGTGAAGACGCTCGTCAAGGACTACCGAAAGCAGGCCACCCAGGCCGCGGCCTGAGGGTCTTGCCGCCCAACCGCGCGTGGAAGTGTCCCGCGTGTCATGGGTGGAGTTGGGACGTCTCGGACGCCCCAAAGGTCTGAAGGGCTGGTTGCATCTCGAGTCTTGGACCGAGCCGCCTGAAGCCCTGTTTGAATACTCCTCGTGGTTTCTGCGCTCGACATCGGGCGAGCGACGAGAGGTGGAGGTCGCTGAGTCGCGACAGAGCCCCAACGGGTTCGAGGCGCGTATCGAAGGAGTGACCACCCGCGAAGAGGCTGAGATCCTCGTGGGGCAAATCATTGAGGTGCCGCGTTCGGCTTTGCCCGAGACGGCACCGGGCGAGCACTACTGGGTAGACCTCATCGGTTTCCGGGTAGTCAATCTTGAGGGCGTCGAGTTCGGCGTCATCGAGCGGTTCGAAGACATGCCGGCGAATGCTGTCATGGTGGTGCGCGGCGAGCAGGAGCGTTGGCTTCCAGTGACCCGAGAGCACCTGAAGTCGATCGACGCCGAAGCGCGATGCGTTCGGGTTGATTGGCCGGAGGATTTTTAAAGTGACCGGGCGGCAAACGCCTTTGCAGATTGCGCTGGTCACGCTGTTCCCCGCGATGGTGCGCGGGGCGCTGGGATACGGAGTGCTGGGTCGCGCCCTGGAGCGTGGCTTGGCAAGTGTCGAGTGCGTCGATCCGCGGTCTTTTGCCGATGATTCGCACAAGACGGTGGATGACCGGCCCTACGGCGGTGGTCCGGGAATGGTGGGAACCCCGCCGCCCTGGGCAGCAGCCATAGATGCCGCCGCTGCGCAGCTGCCGGCCGGAGTGCCGCGGGTGCACCTGTCGGCGCAGGGTCAAAGATTCGACCAAGGCGTGGCGCGTGAACTCGCAGCCTTGCCTGGGTTTGTGCTGGTAGCGAGTCGCTACGAAGGGCTCGACCAGCGCGTGATCGATTCGCGAATCGATCGCGAATTGTCGCTTGGAGATTTCGTTCTCTCGGGCGGCGAGTTCGCGGCGCTCGCGGTAGTCGATGCGGCGGTGAGGCTTTTGCCCGGGGCGCTTGGCGACGAGCGCTCCAGCGTAGAAGAGTCCTTCACCGCAGGACGACTCGACTGGCCGCATTACACGCGTCCGATCGAGTGGGAAGGACGGACGGTGCCGGAGGTGCTGCAGGGTGGAAACCACGCAGCGATTCGGCGGTGGAGGTTGCGAGAGTCGCTGGTGCGCACGCAAGCGCGTAGACCAGACTTACTGCAGCCGGGTGGATCGGGTCGCGCTCTCACCGATGAAGAGCGCGAACTTTTAGAGGAAGACAACAATGGCTAACGTGATTGCCGAAATGGAAAAGCGTCGCACGACGCGAGAACTGCCGAACTTCAATCCGGGTGACACCGTCGTGGTCGACGTGAAAGTGGTCGAAGGCGACCGCGAGCGCGTGCAGGCCTACGAGGGGGTCGTGATCGCCAAGAGCAATCGCGGCTTCAACTCTTCGTTCACTGTGCGCAAGATCTCGCACGGCGAGGGCGTCGAGCGCACGTTCCAGTCGCATAGCCCCACGATCGCGGCGGTCTCCGTCAAGCGCCGCGGCAACGTCCGTCGCGCCAAGCTGTACTACCTGCGCGATCTGTCGGGCAAGGCTGCTCGAATCGAAGAAAAGGTCTGATTTCGGTGCGGTGCCATGGGACTGTTCACAGTCGCATGGCACCGCCCAAGACCTGTTGATAGACTGCCTAGCTAGCGGGGTCGTCCCGCCAAATCAAAGAAAAGGTTAGGTATGCGCCTCCGGCTTCCATCCAGCCTGCTGGCCCTCATCGCTGCAGTCGCGCCCCTGATGGGGAGTGCTGCGGCACCGAATCTCTCCGAACTGCGTCTTCCGGCAGGCTACGCCATCGAGGTGTGGGCGGGCGACGTCGCCAATGCGCGATCCATGACGCGCTCGCCGCGAGGTACGGTTTTCGTCGGTACCCGAACGGGCGGTGGTCGGGTGTACGCCATCCGCGAGGGCGAGGGCGGCAAGCGTGATGTCACAGTCATCGCGAGTGGCCTCAACTCCCCGAACGGAGTGGCCTTTCGCCAAGGCGCGCTTTACGTCGCCGAGATCGATCGCATCACGCGTTACGACGACATCGACACTCAGCTCGATCAAGGCGTGGCGACACTTCGTGCGCCGGTCACTATCGCCACATTGCCTGCCGATCGTCATCACGGTTGGCGCTACATCGCTTTTGGTCCGGACGACAAGCTCTACGTGCCGATCGGTGCGCCCTGCAATGTGTGCGATCGAGATAGCGACGGCTATTCGATGATCACGCGTATGAATCCGGACGGCAGTGGCCGTGAAGTCGTTGCTCGTGGCGTTCGCAATACTGTGGGTTTCCGATGGCACCCGAAGACGGGTGATCTTTGGTTTACCGATAATGGTCGCGACATGTTGGGCGATGACACGCCGCCTTGTGAGCTCAACCGCGTGAGTCGAGTGGGAGAGCATTTTGGATTTCCGTTCTGCCACGGCAAAGACGTCGTCGATCCGCAGTTCGGCAAACTCGGTCGTTGTGACCAGATCACGCAACCGGTTCAGGAGCTCGGGCCTCACGTGGCGCCGCTCGGTATGCTCTTCGATAGCGAGGGGAGCGCCATCATCGCCGAGCACGGTTCCTGGAACCGTGCCGAAAAAATCGGCTACCGCCTCACGCGTGTTCGACTTCAGGGAAATCGCGCGACAGGTTATGAAGAATTCGTGGGTGGATGGCTCCGCCCGGACGGCAAGGTGACGGGACGTCCCGTCGATCTGCTGGCTCTGCCAGATGGATCGATATTGGTGTCTGACGATCTAGCCGGCGTCGTTTATCGTATTTATAAATCAGGCTGAGACATTCATGGAACTCATCAAAAAATTCTTCCGCGGCGTTTTCAAGGGTCTCGATGGCCTTCGAAAGTTCTTGCACTTGCTGCTGCTCCTCGTGATCTTCGGGGTGCTCATCGGTGCATTGCAGAGCTCGATCCCCAAACTGCCCTCCGATGCGGCACTCTTGATTCGCCCGGTGGGTGAAATTGTCGAACAGCCGAGTGGGGACGCCTTCGATCGTGCGCTCGCCGAGGCGAGAGGTATGGGAGGTAGCGAGACGACGCTGCGCGACTTGACCGATGCCATCGCAGCCGCCAAAGACGACGAGCGAATCAAGACGCTCGTGCTCGAATTCGACGAGATGTCGGGTGCCGGTCAGCCGACCCTCGATGAGTTCTCACGCGCCATCACGGACTTCCGCAAGTCCGGCAAGAAGGTCATCGCAACCGGTTTGGGTTATTCGCGCGACACCTATTACGTCGCCGCGCATGCTGATGAGCTCTACCTCGACCCGCAGGGCCTCGTCGTGCTCGAGGGGTACGAGCGCTACCGTAACTACTACAAGTCGGCACTCGACAAGCTTGGCATCGACATCAATGTTTTCCGCGTGGGGACGTATAAGAGTGCGGTCGAGCCCTACATTCGTGACGACATGTCGCCCGCTGATCGCGAGGCGAGCCAGGCGTTTGTCAACTCGCTCTGGGAGACCTACGTGGGTGTCGTGGCCAAGGCTCGAGGTCTGAAGCCGGAAGATCTGCGCACCTACGCCGATACGCTCGCAACGCAGGTTAAGGCGGCAAAGGGTTATACGGCGAAGGTCGCTCTCGATGCCAACCTCGTGACGGCCCTCAAGACGCCGATCCAGGTGGAAGAGCGGGTAATCGCGTTGTCTTCGAAGGACGAGGACACCGATTCTTATCGTTCTGTCACGCTCAAAGATTATCTGCGTGTCGTGCGTGCCGAAGACAAAATATCGAAGCATCCGGATTCGCGGATCGCCGTGATTATTGGCTCCGGCGAAATCGTCGATGGCGGCGGTGGTGGTGGGGTCATCGCCGGTGACGATACGGCCGAGCTCATCCGCAAAGCTCGACTCGACAAGGACATCAAAGCACTCGTGCTGCGTATCGATAGCCCGGGAGGCAGCGTGACTGCCTCGGAGAAGATTTATCGAGAGCTCGTCGCCTTCAAGCGCACGAAGCGTCCGGTCGTCATCTCGATGGGCGATCTCGCCGCCTCGGGTGGCTACTACATCTCGGCGCCTGCAGACGAAATTTGGGCGAGCCCGGCGACGATTACGGGATCCATCGGAATTTTCGGATTGTTCCCGACTGCGCCGCGGACGTTCGAGAAACTCGGTATTGGCGTCGATGGTGTCGGCACGACGCCGCTTTCGGGTGAGCTGCGTATCGACCGTCCGATCGGTCCGGCCGCCTCGATGCTGCTGCAGTCGACCATCGAGCACGGGTACGAAGAGTTCCTCGCTCGTGTCTCGCTCGGTCGCAAGAAGACTCGCGATGAGATCGACAAGATTGCGCAGGGTCGTGTGTGGACGGGGCGAGATGCGCTGCGTCTCGGGCTCGTTGACAAGCTCGGCTCACTGGATGAAGCCGTGGCGTCGGCTGCCAAGCGTGCCGGTCTTGCCGAAGGAAAGTTCGAGCGCGATTACCTAGAAGCCGACAAGAGCTTCGCTCAGCAGTTGCTGACGAACCTCGAGGCGAGGGCGGCTGCTGTCGTCTTGAAGACGGTCAGTGCCGAGGCGTTCGGCGGCTTCGGATTTGGCACGATGGCCTCGCTCGATGGTCCGGCTCGCGCCGCAGTGCTCGCCGCATCGCGTGACTTCGGCCCCATCGAGCGCAGCGTACTGCGATTCAACCGTTACGCCGTGCAGGGTCAGGTGTACGCACACTGCTTCTGCACGCCGTACTAACTTCTACAGACGGAGCCCCGCATGCACGTTTCCGATCAGCGGACTAACCGCCTGTTCGTGGTGCTCGCGGGGTTCTTCCTGACCAACGCGCTGCTCGCCGAGTTCGTTGGCGTCAAAATATTCTCGCTCGAGGCCACACTCGGTATCGACCCTATCGAATGGTCTTTGTTGGGTGTGACGGGAACCCTCAATTTCACGGCGGGTGTTTTGCTTTGGCCGGTCGTGTTCGTGATGACCGACATCATCAACGAATACTACGGCGTGAAGGGCGTGCGGTTCGTGTCCTGGGTGGCGGTCGGATTCATCTCTTACGCCTTTATCGCGGCGTATGTCTCGATCGGTCTCGCGCCGGCCGGGTTTTGGGTCGAGGCTAATCGATCACTCGGCGTGCCGGACATTCAGTATGCCTATGCGCAGGTGTTCGGGCAGGGGCTCTGGACCATCATCGGTTCGATCGTCGCGTTCCTGATCGGTCAGTTGGTGGATATCACGGTGTTCCGCAAAATCCGCGCGGTCACGGGTGAGAAACTGATTTGGCTGCGGGCGACCGGCTCGACGGCTGTGTCGCAGTTCATCGATAGCTTCGTCGTGCTTTACATCGCCTTCGTACTTGGACCGCAGAAATGGCCGATCCCGCAATTCCTCGCCGTAGGCACGGTCAATTATCTCTATAAGATGCTCGCGGCTATCGCGTTGATTCCGCTGCTGTACCTCGCGAGACGTCTCATCAAGAGCTATCTCGGTCATGATGAGGCCGAGCGACTCAAAGCGCTCGCGCACTGAGCAGCGCGGCATGGCTCGTCGCGCGCCTCGGCTGCTGAGCGTCATTCCACCGATGACGCAGCTCAACACGCCGTACCCCTCTACGGCTTATCTCACTGGCTTTTTGCGTTCTCGTGGCTTTGATGCGCAACAGGAAGATCTCGCCTTAGAGCTTGTCCTTCGGCTGCTGTCCTCGACGGGGTTGGTATCCGTTCGTGAGGCCTGCGAGGGTATCCCGAAGCGACATCGCGGCGTGCATACCCGTCGATTTCTCGAGGAGTTCGATCGTTACCACGCGACGATCGATGGCGTGATCGGGTTTCTCCAGGGTCGCGACTCTACGCTAGCGCACCGCATCGCATCGCGACAGTTTTTACCTGAGGGTTCGCGATTCGAATCGCTCGAGAATTACCTCGCCGAGGAGGAGGGGGGTGACCCGCTAGCCTGGGCCTTCGGAGCGCTCGGGACCAGTGACCGTGCGCGTCACTTCGCCACGCTCTATCTCAACGACATCGCCGATGTGCTGCGCGAGGCGATCGACCCGCGATTCGAGTTCGTGCGCTATGCGGAGCGTCTGGCTGCGAGTGCGCCGAGTTTCGATCCGCTCGCCTCAGCGCTTGAAGCGCCTCATACGCTGATCGACGGTTGGCTACACGAGCTTACTTTAGAGGCTATCGCGCGACACCAGCCGGACATCGTTTTGTTATCCGTGCCTTTTCCAGGCGCCGTGTACGGTGCGTTCCGTATCGCGCAGTCGGTGCGAGACGTGGCACCGAAGACCACGATCGTGCTCGGTGGCGGTTACGTCAACACGGAGCTTCGTGAGCTCGCCGAACCTCGGGTGTTCGATTTCTTTGATCACGTCACGCTCGACGACGGTGAGCGTCCGCTGCTCGCCCTCATCGAGGCTTGGCGGGGTCTTCGACCCCGCGGGCAGCTCGTACGGACCTTCGTACGCGAAGCAGGGAAGGTGAAATATCTCAACGTCGGTGAGCCCGATGTGCCGTTCGCAGAAGTTGGTACGCCGACTTGGGACGGGCTTCCGCTTCGGCGTTATCTCTCGCTGCTCGATATGCTCAACCCCATGCACCGTCTGTGGTCGGACGGGCGTTGGAACAAACTGACCATCGCCCATGGCTGCTATTGGAAAAAATGCAGCTTCTGCGACATCTCGCTCGACTACATCTCGCGCTACGAGACAGCCAATGCCTCGGTGCTCGTCGATCGCATCGATCAGATCATTGCCGAAACCGGCGAGACAGGTTTTCACTTCGTCGACGAGGCCGCGCCGCCCAAGGCGCTCAAGGCGATGGCTCAAGAGCTACTGCGGCGGGGTCGTCAGATTTCGTGGTGGGGAAATATTCGTTTCGAAAAATCCTTCACGCCGGAAGTCTGCGAATTACTCGCCGCAAGCGGATGCATCGCCATCACCGGCGGTCTCGAGGTGGCCTCCGATCGACTGCTCACGCTCATGAAGAAAGGCGTATCCGTGGCGCAGGTTGCGCAGGTGACGCGTGCCTTCAGCGACTCGGGCATCTTGGTCCATGCATATCTTATGTACGGATTTCCGACGCAGACCGTCGCCGACACCGTCGACTCGCTCGAGTATGTCCGGCAGATGTTTCTCGAGGGCTGTCTGCAATCGGGTTTTTTTCACCGTTATACCTGTACGGTGCATTCACCCGTGGGGCGCGACCCCGCGGCCTACGGCGTGGCACTCGAGCCTTTACCGAAGGGCGATTTTGCGCGTAACGACGTCAACTTCATCGACCCGACCGGAGTCGATCACGATGCGCTCGGCGAGGCACTCAACGCGGCCCTCTACAACTACATGCATGGCGTTGCGCTCGATCGCGACGTGCGAGAGTGGTTCGTGCCTCACGTGAAAAAGGCCCCGAAGACTACGGTGCCTCGAGACTTCGTACGCCGAGCGCTCAGCCAAACACGGCGTCGAGCGGCGAACTGATTAAGCTCCAGTCATCGGTGTCGAAAGTCACCGAGCACCATCCTGCCGTAGCAAATCCACCGAAGTCGGCATGAGCCTCGAATCGTCGTGCCCACCTTAACGCGAGCTCGGAGAGTCCCGGGTTATGACCGACGAGTAGCAGGTGTTGGACGGACTTAGGCGTGTTCTGAATCACTTCGAGCAGCGTCGATGAGCTCGCGTGATAAAGAGCCTTCGAAGTTTCGACGACGGTGACCGATCTGAAATGCTCTTGCAGCAGCTGAGCGGTCTCGCGGGTTCTTTGGGCGTCGCTCGCCAGCATCGAATCGGGCGAGGGTAGGCATGCATCAATGGCGACAGCGGCACGCCCGATTTCAGATCGGCCTTGAGCGCTCAGCGCGCGGTAGAAGTCACCCCCTTCGGCTCGCGCCTCGGCGTGGCCGTGACGAACCAGGGTGAGGCGCTTCACGGGGCGAGAACCTCGATTCGACCCTCACGCTCGCGTACATCGAATATTTTAAGCGGCTCATACGCCGGGGGAGTCAGCGCATTACCCGTACGAAGACAAAACTTTGCGCCATGTCTCGGGCAGACCACCACGCCGCAGGGGGTCGCGGCATCGGGTTCTACGTCAGCGCCGGCGAGCGACTCGCCATCATGGGTACAGCGATCTTCGAATGCATGCAGCGCACCGTCGAGTTGAACGACCGCAACGTAGAAGCCATCGACCTCGGCATCGAGCCGGCTTCCTGAAGCGAGCGTTGAAGCAGGACCGACGTCGATCCAAGCGCCCGACGCACTCATCGTTACATCATTCCCGTCTGCAGGCGGGCCGCTTCGGACATCATCGACTGATTCCAAGGCGGATCAAACACGAGTTCGACATCGGCCTTGGATACGGTGGGGATGATTTCGATCTTCTCGCGTACGTCTTGCACGAGGACCTCACCCATGCCGCAGCCGGGCGCGGTGAGGGTCATCTTGACGCCGACCGTTCTGGTGCCATCGTCGTTCGGACGCACTTCGCACTCATAGACGAGACCGAGCTCGACGATATCGATCGGAATCTCAGGGTCGTAACAGGTGCGCATCTGTTTCCAGGCGAGTGCTTTGACATCTTCCTCGGTCGCGTCGGGCGGCAGCTGAGGTGGAATGAAGCCCTGCTTGCCGATGGCATCGGCGTTCTCGCCCGACAGGCGATAAAGATTGCCCTCGACGTAGAGCGTGAAACTACCGCCCAAGGCTTGGGTGATGAATCCCGAGAGACCCGCTTTGAGCTCAATCTGATCGCCCGAGGGGACCATGACCGCTGGCGTGTTGCGACTCAGGACGAAGGCTTCGTTCTCGTGACTGCGCATGGGGGTAAAACGTCTGTAGGTTATTCGGTGGAAACCGTGGCGGGCCCGATCGCGGTCTCGCCGAGGGCGTTCGTACGATGTTTCAGCGCGGCATCGAGGGTGTGCCAGCACAGGCTCGCGCACTTCACACGCGCCGGATACTCGCGCACGCCGGCCAGCGCAGCGAGCTTGCCGAGCTCTACAGGCGGCGCCGAGTCATCGCCATGCGCAGTCAGCGCCTGATGCACGAGCTCGCTCAAATGCTTGATCGCCACACCGTCCTTGCCCTTGATGGCTTCGGTCATGAGCGAGGCGGAGGCTGTCGAGATCGCGCAGCCCTTACCCTCAAATTTGATGTCACTCACTCGATCGCCCTCGAGGCGAAGTGTCAGCGTCAGACGATCGCCACAGAGCGGGTTGTTGCCATCCGCAGAGGTGTCGCAGGGGTCGAGTCGACCGAAATTTCTCGGACGCTTGTTGTGATCGAGTATGACGTCCCGATAGAGATCTTTGAGATCCATTAGCCGAATACCTCACGCGCTCGTCCGAGCGCCCGCACGAGTTGGTCGATATCGGCATCGTCCGAATAGCAGCCGAACGAGGCGCGGGCGGTCGCCGGAACATCGAAGAAATCCATCACCGGCATCGCGCAGTGGTGCCCGGTACGGACGGCTACGCCTTCGTCATCGAGAATGGTTCCGAGATCATGCGGATGTACGCCGTCCACCACGAACGAGATCACGCCGGACTTTTCTTTGGCCTCGCCGATGATCTGAAGTCCATCGATCGCCTTGAGCGCCGCCGTCGCTCGCGCGAGCAAGCGCTGCTCATGAGCGTGGGTACGTTCGATTCCGATCGACTCGAGATAGTCGATGGCTGCAGCGAGACCCACCGCACCGGAGATATTCGGCGTACCCGCTTCGAAACGGTAGGGCAGATCGTTATAGGTCGTGCCCGAAAAACTCACCGTGAGAATCATGTCTCCGCCGCCTTGCCACGGAGGCATGTCTCGCAGCACCGACTCAC
>JBIIHO010000200.1:0-4008 GCA_044235605.1 Steroidobacteraceae bacterium
TCTGGTCGGGCGCTGCAACGAGTCGCGCGTGGGTAGCGTCTATTTTCACACCCTAGACTGGGCGATCGTCATGGCCTATTTCGCTCTGGTCACCTGGATCGGTCACAGCGTCAAAGACTTACAGGGCAGCACTCGCGAATATTTTTTGGGGTCGCGATCGTTGCCTTGGTATGCCGTGGCAATGTCCATCGTGGCGACGGCAGTCAGCGGCGTTACATTCATTGGGGTTCCCTCTCTCGTCTTCGCTCAAGAGGGGGATTTTCGATATTTGCAATTTTGTCTTGCCGGGCTGATCTCGAAAGCCATTCTCGGTCAGTGGATCCTGCCGAGGCTTTACGAAAAAAATTATGCGAGTCCCTATGATTTCATCAGGGATAAGCTCGGTCCCATATTCGGAAAAATTTCGGCGTTCCTTTTCTTTATCGGGGCGGTGCTCGGGCAGGGAGTTCGGGTGTTTGTCGTGGCGCTCGTTCTCGAGCTACTGACGGGACTCGATTTCATAGGCTGCGTCTTTTTGAGTGTTGGCGTCTCTGCCTTGAGCACGATGCTCGGCGGTATTCGTGCTGTCGTGTGGTCCGACGTCGTGCAGTTCATGATGTTCGTTGCCGGCGGACTGATCGCGATCCTCTACGTGACCCATGGCTATCCGGACGGGTTCTCGGGTCTCTGGGCTGCTGCCGACTCTGAGGGAAAGACTCGCATTCTCGAATGGAGCACCGACCCGAGAGTGAATTTCACGCTGTGGGCGGGCGTCTTCGCGATGCCTTTCCAGAACCTTGCAGCCTATGGGACCGATCAGCTCAATACCCAGCGTATGCTCTGTTGCAAGTCGGTACGTGAAGCGCGACTCGCGCTGTATGTCAGCAATTTCGGCGAGCTCGTCGTCGTATTGTTTTTGCTTGTGGGTGTGGCGCTGTGGGGTTTCTATCAGTTCAACCCCATCGACCCGGCATTCGCTTCTTTGGTTGCGGCGAATGTCGATCGGATTTTCCCTGCCTTTATTCTTTCCGAAATGCCAATCGGGCTGCGCGGGTTTATGGTGGCCGCCTTATTTGCGGCAGCCATGTCGAGCCCCGTGCTTTCAGCTTTGTCCGAGACGACGATCACCATGTTTCACGACGGACATCGTCGCGGTGAGTTATCCGAGGCGAGAGCCGTCACGCTGTCGCGCATTCTGGTGATCGCATGGGCAATCGTGCTCGGCGGTTTCGCAATGGCGCTTTCCGGGTCTGACGAGAGGTTGATTCCCCTAGCGTTCGCGATGACGGCGTATACCTATGGTCCGATGCTGGGCTTGTTTCTGCTAGCGTTGTTCGTACCCAAACATCGCATCACCAGCGCGCCGCTCGGGGTGACCGTCGCTCTCGTCGGTGTGCTGCTTGTTCATAACGCTCAGTTCTTCGGGTTGACCGAGCAGCGTGAACTCGTGGCTTTCCCCTGGCTCTTCCCGCTTGGGGTGATTTTGTGTCTGACCTTCTCGGTCTTGCCTTGGGGTAGCCATCGTCCGCTATCCTCCTCGACATGAGTCACGGAAAAGTGACGCCGCAACTGCGGCTCTGGATCGTCAAGCAAATTGAGTCCGGGCAGAGCCCGGAGTCGGTGCTACAAAGTCTCGTTGCTAAAGGATGGCCGGAGGGCGCCGCCATCGATGTCATGCAGCGCACGCTGCGCGCGCGAGTCGCTCAAATCAAAGCGGCTGAAAATGCCGAGCAGGCGAGAGCCAAAAGCGCCTCAGGAGACGACCCAGCCGAGTGAGCGCTCGACCGCTCGCGACCATTCATGCATGCGAGCTGCGGCGGATTCTCGCGACATGGCCGGCTCGAATCGCCGATCGACGCGCCAGCGAGCCGAGATCTCTTGAGTCGACGTCCAGAACCCAACGGCGATACCGGCGAGATAGGCCGCGCCGAGGGCAGTGGTTTCCGTAACGGCAGGCCGAATGACGGGAACGCCGAGCAAGTCGGCTTGGAACTGCATCAAAAAATTATTACGTGACGCACCACCGTCGACTCGAAGTTCGCGCAGTGGCGCTGCCGCATCTTGTTGCATCGCTTGAAGTAGTTCGGCGCTTTGAAAAGCGATGGACTCGAGCGCGGCGCGAGCAATGTGGCCGCGCGTCGTGCCACGGGTGATCCCGACGATCGAGCCGCGTGCAAACGGGTCCCAATGAGGGCTGCCTAGCCCTGTGAAAGCCGGAACGACATACACACCGCCATGATCCGGTACGGACGAAGCGAGCGCTTCGATCTCTTCGGCGCGCGTGACGAAACCGAGTCCGTCTCTCAGCCACTGCACCACGGCTCCGCCGACAAACACGCTTCCCTCGAGCGCATAGTTAAGTTGCGGATGACCGTCAGTCGTTGAGGGTGAGCAGGCGACGGTCGTCAGCAATCGGTGAGTGGATGCGAGAGGTCGATTGCCGGTATGCATCAGCATGAAGCAACCGGTGCCATAGGTATTCTTCGCCATGCCCGGCTGCAAGCACGCCTGGCCAAAGAGCGCTGATTGCTGGTCGCCGGCAAGACCAGTCAGCGGCACCTCTGCCTGACCAAGCTTGATGCGAATGCCGACATCAAAAGAGGAGGGCAGCACCCGAGGTAATACGGCTTTCGGGATGCGTAGAAGGTTCAGCATCCACTCGTCCCATTCGCCCGACAAGTTAAGCAGCAGCGTTCGACTGGCGTTGGTGACGTCGGTCACGTGGTACGCGCCGTCGGAGAGTTTCCAGGTGAGCCACGTGTCGATGGTGCCGAAGCACAACTCGCCTCGCATCGCGCGATCGCGCGCTCCGGGGACATGATCGAGCAGCCACGCGAGCTTGGTGCCTGAGAAATACGGGTCGAGTAACAAGCCTGTGCGACGAGTCACCTCTGGTTCATGACCTGCTGCTCGTAACGTCGCGCAGACCTCGGCCGTTCTTCGATCTTGCCAAACGATCGCGGGCCCGACAGGCTCCCCCGTTTTTCTGTCCCAAAGCACGGTGGTTTCGCGCTGATTTGTGATGCCGACGGCAGCCACATCGGCCGATGCCGCCCCCGATTTTTTCAGCACCTCTTCGATAGTCGCGCGCTGGGTATTCCAGATTTCATTCGCATCATGTTCGACCCAGCCGGTCTGCGGGAAAAACTGCGTGAACTCTCGCTGTGCGCTCTCGACGATGTTGCCGTCGTGATCGAACAGGATGGATCGAGAACTCGTTGTGCCTTGATCGAGAGCGAGAATCCATCGGCTCATTGCGGTCTCCCGTGAGTCTTCAGCCATTCAGCGACTCGTTGTGTCGACTGCGCATCGATATGAAGTCCGAGCTTGCTACGTCGCCACAGGATATCGTCAGCCGTTCGAGCCCACTCAGTTTGATAAAGATAGCGTAACTCCGCCTCATAAAGGTCGGGCGCAATCTCCGAACCGAGTTCGTTCGAGCGTGAAAAAATAGTCAAGGCGCGTGACCCGTAGGCTCTTGCCCAGCGGTTGACGGTCTTGCGCGAAACCTCAGAATGCATTTCCGACAGCTCGCGCTCGAGCGACTCGAGTCCAGAAGTCAGATCACCGCCCGGTAGAGGGCGAGAAGCCGTCCAGTGAGGAGCCTTCTTATCGATGGCGGAAGTCACGAGATCAACGGCTTCCTCCGCAAGCACTCTATAGGTCGTGATTTTTCCGCCGAACACACTGAGCAGCGGCGCGGGCGCTTTCTCGAGTTCCAGCGCGTAGTCGCGTGTGACGGCGCGCGCATCGGCTGACTCGTCCTCGAGCAGAGGGCGAACGCCGGACCAGCTCGAGACGACATCTGCAGGTGAGAGCGTCGTTCTGAAATAGCGGTTGCTCTGCTCGCAGAGATAGGCCGTCTCGTTCGCGTCGATCGTGACCTCTCGAGGATCAGCGTGATATTCAATATCCGTCGTGCCGATCATCGTGAAGTCTTGCTCATAAGGAATGGCGAATACGATACGGCGGTCGGTCGCCTGCAAAATATAGGCATACGGATGATCGAAGAGTTTACGAACGACGATA
>JBIIHO010000202.1:0-3971 GCA_044235605.1 Steroidobacteraceae bacterium
GACTACGGCTTATTTCGTCAGTGGTGGCCACGGGTTCAATTCCGTGCATGGCCGAATGCCGTCGATCGCCATGGGGGCTAACGCCGCAAATCGCGATCTCTATTACATCGGCATCTCGGGCGACGGCGACTCGCTATCCATCGGGCTGGGCCAGTTTTGCCATGCAATTCGCCGTAACGTGAACATGCTGTACATCATCGAAAATAACGGTGTGTACGGACTCACGAAGGGGCAGTTCTCGGCCTCTGCCGACATCGGCACCAAAGCCAAGAAGGGTGAGGTCAATCAGCAGCCGCCCATCGATCCGGTGCTGCTGGCGATGAATCTCGGTGCGGGCTTCGTGGCTCGAAGCTTCTCGGGTGACAAAGCTCAGCTCATTCCGCTCATTCAGGCGGGGCTCAAATACCCCGGTTTCGCGCTCATCGATGTGCTCTCGCCCTGCGTCACGTTCAACGATCATGAGGGCTCTACGAAGAGTTATGCGTATACCCGCGAGCACTACGAGCCCGTGGTCGAAGCGGATTTCGTACCCTTCAAGAAAGAGATCAGCACCGAGTATGCACCTGGAGAGGCCATGCCCGTGATGCTGCACGACGGTAGTCGGGTCGTGCTACGCAAGCTTGCCGAAGATTACGACCCTTCCGATGAGCTAGCCGCTCACGATTATGTGCAGCAGCATATTGCCAAGGGGGAATACCTCACGGGTTTGTTGCACTGCCGTTCCACACAAGACTCCGAATTCCACGCGCTCAACCATACGCCCGCGGCGCCGCTGAATCAGGTCCCCTTTGAGCGCCTGAACCCAGGAGCTAAACAACTCGGCAAGTTGTTGGCGCGATACCGCTGACTGGCCTACACTTGCCAACCACGGCGAACGTTACGCCGCAGACATCGGAGTTCGTGAAATGGGTAAGGGAGATAGCAGAAGCCGTCGCGGCAAGATCTATAAGGGTTCTTTCGGCAAGACTCGTCCGAAAAGCCCGGCGCGCGCCAAAAAGCGCGCAGCCAAGAAGAGTTCGAAGAAGTAAAACCGGGAGCCGACCCGGAAAAAAACAATCGGGCTTTACAGGCTAATGAAGGCCCGCCGGCTAAAACCGGCGGGCTTTTTTCATTTCCGTTTATCGGCAAAAGACATGCGGTCGAGGACGCCGAGTAGCAGCGCCGAGACGACGAAGGTCATATGCAGGATGACGTACCAGAGAATCTTGTCGTTCGCGATCGTCCGGACATCCATGAATACCTTGAGAAGATGAATGGATGAAATCGCGACGATGGAGGCTGCGACCTTAAGTTTTAGCGTGCCGGCATCGAGTTTACCGAGCCAGCCGAGCTTCTCGGCATCGCCCTCGACATCGATTCTTGAGACGAAGTTCTCGTATCCTGAAAACATCACCATGACGATCAAGCTGCCGACGAGTACGAGATCGATCAGCGTCAGAACAACCAGCACGAGATCGGCTTCTGCCATCGTACCGATCGCCATCAGGACGTGGAGCGCCTCCTGGAAGAACTTGACGCCGAGCGCGACCAGTGCGAGCGATAGCCCGAGATAAAGTGGCGCCAATAGCCAGCGACAGGCAAAGAGAATTTTTTCCAGAGTTTTTTCGATCATAGAGGTTTGCCTCGGTCAGGGCGCGGATTCTACCGAAAGACCGAAAATCTTCAGCGGTTCCGGACGATCCCCTAGAGGCTTTTCTTCCAAGAAAGACAACCCCAGCTTCTTGAGCACCGCGATAGACCGCACATTACCCGGGGTCGTGATCCCGAGGAAGACCTGTTTTCCGAGGACCTCCCGGCCATGTTGTATGACCGCTCGGGCTGCTTCGGTTACGAAGCCTTGCCCCCAGAAGGCCGGTAAGAGCGCGAAGCCGATATCCGGGTTGGGCAAGGTGTCGCGCTTGACGAGACCGCACATACCGATGGGGATATCACCGTCCTTTAGGCTGACGCGCAGCAGGCCATGGCCGAATTGCCGATAACTAGACATTGGGCCTTCCCGTAGATAGCGCTCGGCGTCCTGACGGGTTCGTACGCCGCGATCCCCAATGAATTCGATGAATGACGGCTCGTTCAGGAGCTGCAGCACGAATGCGGCGTCTTCCATGACGAACTCCCGTAGTTTGAGACGGGACGTATCGAGCTCAAGTGAACGAGAAGACATTCTTTCCCTTCAGCGTCACGTACCTGGGGGGCGATACTTTCCGACGAGCTTATTCCAACGCTCATCAATACGATCGAAAGCCTCGGGCGCGAGACGCGAGAGTTCCGCTCTGTTGAGCGGCTGATACTCCTTCGGACCGCCTTCCTCCGGCCATTGGCGGGTGGCATCGATGACGATTTTTGAAGTCATCGGCTTTTTGGTGAGAGAGGGGTCGAGAGGCATCCCGCGAGATTCCGGGATGATCACCGTCGCCGGTTGCGGCTGCCAGCGTGAACCCATCGCGTGCATGACCTGAGTTCGATCGAGTACTTCGATGTCCTCATCCACCATCACCACGACTTTGGCGATACCAACAATTTGAGCGATCCGCTTTCCGATCTCGAGACCTTCTCCAGGTTTGGTTTTTTTGATGCTCACAAAACAGAGCCCTGTCGCTTCGACTGGGGTATGAAGCATCTTCACGTTGGGTACGAAGCGCTTCATGGTATGCAGCGCGACTTGCTCGAGAGGAGCCGTCGGAAACCCTCGGGTGACACCCGTGTACTGATTGACGATCCAAGGATTCTTACGATGCGTGATTGCTGTGACGTTCATCCAGAAGTTGGCCGCCTTGCGCGCGCCCATATACCCGTACATTTCGCCGAAGGGGCCTTCCGGTAGCATTTCTTGGTCGAGAGGGACTTCCCCCTCTATCACCATTTCGGAATTAGCGGGGACGAGATGGTCGTTAGTTTCAGAGCGAACCACTTTGAGTGGTTTGCCACGAATGGCCGAGACCACCTCGAGTTCGTCGGCTTTGGCGCGATTCAGCTTCGATCCTGATACGACCCAGGTTACGGGATCTTGTCCCAGCGCGATCGATACTTTGACTGTTTTTTCGCCGCGCGCTTTTGCTTTCATGAAGGCTTGCCAAGCACCTTGACCCTCTTCAGGGTTGATGCCGAGCATGCGTGCTCCCTTGATCTCGCATCGATAAGTGCCGAAATTTTTTCCGAGCTCGGCGTCGTTCGTGAATACTGATCCGGTATTCACGTAGCGTGCGGAATCCGCAGGATTCGACTGGATGAATGCGAACTTGCATAGATCGATGTTATCGCCGGTGAGGACCACCTGTTTGCATAACGCCTCTTCGCGTCGCACCTCTTTGAAGGGTGCCGTCGGAAAAGCCCCACCTTTCCCGAGCTGCAAAAACTCCTCGACTCTCGCGAGCGCTTTGTAATAAGTCGCAAAGTGATCGTTCGGGACGGGCTCGAGTCCGAAGCTCAGGCATTCGGTGTCCCAGTGGCCACAGTGATTGGTGATAATCGGCCCTTTGTGCCAGACCCCATCGATCTTGACGTTTTCCATGACTAACGCTGGCGCGAAGTACATCCCGAACTTTTCGATTAGCCGATACATCAGCGCAGTGCCTTCATAGGCATCTTGGTCGATGTTCCGGACGCGCAAGACGAGCCCGCGCCGTTCAAGTTCAGCCATCCATTCTCGGAGATCCTCAAAAGGGCCGACCTGCCAGCCGGGGGCGCTCCCTGGAGCCTCGGCGGTTTTTGGCGCTGCAACCTCTCGAGCGGCTTCGGCGAGCTTGAGATCGGCCATGGCCAGCGCAGCAGCCGATAGACCGGCGCTGCTGGAGAGGAAATCGCGTCGTGAGAAAGGAGTCATTTTCAGCATCCCCCGATGGACTCGTTTGCGCTTGAACCTGACACGGTGCAAAGCCTGAGTAAAGTGAGCCGCAGGTGCAGCGACCAGTCTATGATCACCGCCGTCATGGAAGAGGTCAGAAAAAAGCGCCCTCGGACGAGCGGCAAGCGAT
>JBIIHO010000203.1:0-3953 GCA_044235605.1 Steroidobacteraceae bacterium
ACGCCGTTCCTGTCAGGGTTCTATTCCAAAGATTTCATCATCGAGGCGGTTCACGAAGCGGATCGTTGGGGCGCGACCTACGCGTACTGGTGCGTACTGATCGGGGTATTCGTCACTGCGTTCTACACGTTCCGGATGGTCTTCATGACCTTCCACGGCGCGCCACGATGGGGGCAGGGTCACGACGATCACCATCATCCTGCGCATGACGATCACGGGCACGGACACGGGCACGGCGGCGGTACACCGCACGAGAGTCCTTGGGTGGTCACGCTACCGCTCGTGTTGCTTGCCATTCCGTCGCTCGCAATCGGTTACCTCACGGTGCAGCCAGTGCTGTTCGGCGGGTACTTCGGTGATGCGATTCAGGTGCTGCCGGCTAACGATGTATTGCGTGAGTTGTCGAGCCATTTCCACGACCCGGCGTCCTTCGCACTCGAAGCGGTCAAGCATCCCCCACTTTGGTTGGCGCTTGCAGGCGTCGTGACCGCCTGGTTCCTCTTTTTGAAGAGTCCCGCGACGGCGGATCGATTAGCATCGCTTTTTGCACCCGTACGTCCCTTGCTCGACAACAAGTACTACTTCGATTGGTTCAATGAAAAGGTTTTGGCGGCAGGTAGTCGCGGGATCGGTCAGTTGTTTTGGAAGGCGGGCGATCAGGCGGTCATCGATGGCGCTTTGGTCAATGGTTCGGCGCGGCTCGTCGGGTCGATTGCCCAAGTCGTCCGTCGAGTGCAGACCGGATATCTCTACTCTTACGCGTTCTGGATGATGATCGGGCTAGCTGCGCTGCTTGCGTGGTTCCTGTTCAGCGCCTGACCCTCGACGAGACTCACCATGCAGGCAGCATTGCTCTCCACTTTGATTTGGCTTCCGATCCTCGGCGGTATCGCAGTGCTCGCACTTGGTGATCGTCGAGTCGCGCTTGCGCGATGGGTCGCACTTGCAACGGCGTTGGCGACGCTCGTGTTGTCGATTCCGCTCTATACGGGGTTCGACAAAACTACGGCGGCGTTCCAGTTCGTCGAGCAGTTGCCGTGGATCCCGGCATTCAACGCGTCCTACCATCTCGGCGTCGACGGCATCTCATTGCCGCTCGTGTTGCTCACGACGTTCGTGACCGTGCCGGTGGTGATTGCCGCATGGACGGTGATCACGGAGCGACCCGCCCAGTACTTCGCGGCCTTCCTGATTATGGAAGGGCTCATGGTCGGCGTGTTCTCGGCGCTCGATGCGCTGCTGTTCTATTTCTTCTGGGAAGCGATGTTGATTCCGATGTTTCTCATCATCGGCATCTGGGGTGGTCCTCGACGGGTCTACGCCACCATCAAGTTCTTCTTGTACACCTTCCTCGGTTCGGTATTGATGCTCGTAGCGCTCATCTACATGTATCTGCAGGCCGGTAGCTATGACATCGTGGCGCTGCAGGAGCTCCCGCTGGGCTTCAACGAGCAGTTCTGGATTTTCCTAGCGTTCTTTGCGGCGTTCGCCGTGAAGATCCCGATGTTCCCGGTACACACTTGGTTGCCGGATGCCCACGTCGAAGCACCGACGGGTGGTTCGGTCGTGCTGGCCGCGATCATGCTGAAGATGGGTGGTTACGGCTTTATGAGATTCGCGCTACCGATCGCGCCCGATGCCGCTCGTGAGCTCGATATGTTGATCATCGTGCTCTCGCTTGTGGCCGTGGTGTATATCGGCTTCGTCGCTCTGGTGCAGACGGACATGAAGAAGCTGATCGCCTATTCGTCGATTGCCCATATGGGTTTCGTGACGCTGGGTTGCTTTTTGGTTTTCGATATCGAAGGTAAGACCGGATCCTTGGCGGGAGCGGGGATGGGCATCGATGGTGCGATGGTGCAAATGGTCTCTCACGGCCTGATCTCGGCGGCAATGTTCTTGTGTGTCGGGGTGATGTACGACCGCGTCCACAGTCGGGAAATCAGCGCCTATGGCGGAGTCATCAACCGCATGCCGATCTTCGGTGCGTTCATGGTGCTGTTTGCGATGTCGAATGCGGGCCTTCCCGGCACGTCGGGTTTCGTCGGCGAATTCCTCGTCATCATTGCGAGTTTCAAGGCGAACTTCTGGTATGCCTTCCTGGCAGCGACCACCCTTATTTTGGGTGCCGCCTACACACTTTGGCTCGTCAAGCGCGTAATTTTTGGTCCAGTGGGTAACGACGATGTCGCTGCGCTCGAGGATCTCAACTCGCGTGAGTTTTTGGTGCTCGCCGTCCTCGCGGCGGGTGTGTTGGTGCTCGGGGTCTGGCCTGCGCCGCTGCTAGAGATCATGCAGCCTTCCGTCCAACATCTCGTCGAACAGATCGTCATCAGCAAGTTACCCTGACATGACCCATACCTTGACACTCGCTTCGATCATGCCTGCCTTGCCGGAGATCTACTTCACGGCGGCGATCTGCCTCGTGTTGCTGGTAGACGTATTTGCTGGTGCGGCAGCACGCCGAATCACCCCGACACTGACGTTGCTCGTGATCGCAGTCGGCGCAGCTCTGAGTCTCGGTTATGCGCAGGTTCAAGGTTCGGTCGAGCTCTTCTCTGGCATGTATCTCGCCGATCCGCTGGCGACGGTACTCAAGCTGTTTACGATGCTGTTCGTGGCCGTTGCGCTGCTTTATTCGCGGCACTATCTCGACGCCCGCGGCATTCTAAAAGGTGAGTACTACGTTCTCGCGCTCACCGCGATGCTCGGAATTTTCGTGATCATCTCGGCGGGCAGTTTGCTCACCCTCTATATGGGTATCGAGCTGCTGTCGCTATCGCTCTATGCGCTCGTAGCATTCGATCGCGACTCCGGCGTAGCGGCCGAATCGGCGATGAAATACTTTGTGCTGGGTGCGATCGCGTCCGGATGTCTCCTGTACGGAATGTCGATGATTTACGGCATGACCGGCACGCTGTTGCTTGGCGAGCTGTCGGCAGCCCTCCAAGGTGAGCCGAGTCTCGGCCTCATTATGGGCGTCGTATTTGTCGTGGTCGGTGTAGCGTTCAAGTTCGGAGCGGTGCCGTTTCATATGTGGGTGCCTGACGTGTACCACGGCGCACCGACGTCGGTTACTTTGTTCATCGCCACCGCGCCCAAGATCGCCTCGTTCGCCCTCGCGTTCCGCTTGCTCTCGGGTGCGCTCGGAAACATCTCCGAGACCTGGATTCAGATGTTGGTGATCGTTGCGCTGCTCTCGGCCTTGCTTGGTAACGTCGTCGCAGTTGCGCAGACGAATCTCAAGCGCATGCTTGCCTATTCGGCGATCGGTAACGTCGGTTTCATCTTGTTCGGGTTCGTGGCGGGAACGGAGCAGGGCTATGAGGCGGCGCTGTACTACACGATCGCGTATGTCCTCACGACGCTCGGTGCGTTCGGCGTCATGTTGCTGGTGAGCCGACCTGGATTCGAAGCGGATGAGCTCGATCACTACAAGGGCCTTCATGCTCGCGATCCATTGCTTGCGTTCATCATGATGGTGTTGATGTTCTCGCTCGCGGGAATTCCGCTCACGGTTGGGTTCCTCGCGAAGTTGCAGATCTTCGAGGCGTTGTGGGACTCCAACCATCTCGCCCTCGTGATCTTTGCCGCGATGGTCTCGGTGATCGGACTGTTCTATTACCTGCGCGTCGTGAAGATTTTGTACTTCGACGCGCCGGGAGATCTGCCGGTACCCGAGCGGCACGGAGCGGTGAAGGCTACGTTGGCGCTGAATACGGCGGCGGTGGTAGTGCTTGGGGTGGTTCCGCAGGCCTTAATCGAGCTTTGTACGCGGGCGCTTGGCTGAGGTTGAGACTAGAGCCCGACACCTGTACACTTCGCGGCCCCTACTGGTGCGGGGTGGAGCAGTCTGGCAGCTCGTCGGGCTCATAACCCGAAGGTCGTAGGTTCAAATCCTACCCCCGCTACCAATCTGTGAAACAGCGGGTGTTTCACAATGGGAAAGCGTG
>JBIIHO010000018.1:0-12519 GCA_044235605.1 Steroidobacteraceae bacterium
TGGCGAAGCCGGACGGCTCGATCATCGAGACGCCGATCACCGCGAACTTCCGCGAAGGCCTCAACGTTCTGCAGTACTTCATCTCGACCCACGGCGCCCGTAAGGGTCTCGCGGACACCGCGCTGAAGACCGCGAACTCGGGTTACCTGACCCGTCGTCTCGTCGACGTTGCCCAGGATCTCGTGGTTACGGAAGTTGATTGCGGCACGACCGAGGGTCTCTCGGTTACGCCGATCGTCGAAGGCGGTGACGTGGTCGAAGGCCTCGGTGAGCGAGTGCTTGGTCGCGTGGTCGTCGAAGACGTGCTACGTCCGGGTGGCAAGGGCGCGGTGCTTCTCGAAGCAGGCACGCTTATCGATGAGCATCTCGTCCGCACGCTCGAACAGCACGGCGTCGATCAGGTTCAGGTGCGCTCGCCCATTACTTGCGCGACTCGCTACGGTGTTTGCTCGATGTGCTACGGGCGCGATCTCGCGCGCGGTCGCATCATCAACATCGGTGAGGCGGTCGGCGTCATGGCTGCACAGTCGATCGGTGAGCCGGGTACTCAGCTCACGATGCGTACGTTCCACATCGGTGGTGCGGCATCGCGAGCGGCTGCGGCCTCGAGCGTCGAGGTTCGCAATAAGGGAACGCTGCGCTTCCATAACGTGAAGACCGTGTCTCACGAGAAGGGCTACCTCGTTGCTGTGTCGCGTTCGGGTGAAATCGGCGTGGTCGATGAATTCGGCCGCGAGCGCGAGCGGTACAAGATCCCCTACGGTGCGCAGATCGGCCTGACCGAAGGCACGCAGGTCGCGGCGGGTCAGACCGTTGCGACTTGGGATCCGCACACCCACCCCGTCGTCACGGAAGTGGCCGGCTTCTTGCGCTTCCAGGACTTCGTCGATGGCCTGACGGTCACCCGTCAGGTCGATGAGGTCACCGGCCTCTCGTCCGTCGTCGTCATGGACGGCAGCAAGCAGCGCGGCGGCAAAGAATTGCGTCCGACGATCAAGCTCGTGAATGCGAAGGGTAAGGAAGTGCCGTTTGCGAACACGACGATCCCGGCCGTGTACACGCTGCCTGCCGGTGCGCTCATCAGCCTCGAAGACGGGGCGAAGGTGGCGGTCGGTGACGTCATCGCGCGCATCCCGCAGGAGTCCTCGAAGACCCGCGACATCACGGGCGGTCTGCCGCGCGTGGCGGATCTCTTCGAAGCTCGTAAGCCGAAGGACCAGGCGATCCTCGCCGAGAAGAGCGGCACCGTGAGCTTCGGCAAGGAAACCAAGGGCAAGCGCCGTCTCATCATTACCGACGAGAAGGGTGAGAAGTACGAAGAGCTCATTCCGAAATGGCGTCAGCTCAACGTTTTCGAAGGTGAGAACGTCACCCGCGGTGAAGTCATCGCTGACGGTGAGCCGAACCCGCACGACATCCTGCGTCTGCAGGGTGTCGAGGCGCTCGCCAACTATCTCGTTCGCGAGATCCAGGACGTTTACCGTCTGCAGGGCGTGAAGATCAACGACAAGCACATCGAAGTCATCATTCGTCAGATGCTGCGCAAGGCTGAGGTCACGAGCGTCGGCGATACGCCGCTGCTCAAGGGCGAACAGCTCGACCGTTCGCGTGCGCTCGACATCAACGATCGCATGGCTGGAGAGGGCAAGGAGGCTGCGTCGCTTTCACCGGTGCTGCTTGGCATTACGAAGGCTTCGCTCGCCACCGAGTCGTTCATTTCGGCGGCTTCGTTCCAGGAAACCACCCGCGTCCTCACCGAGGCGGCGGTTCGTGGTCTCAAGGACGATCTGCGCGGCCTTAAAGAAAACGTCATCGTGGGCCGACTCATTCCGGCGGGCACGGGCTTTGCGGCTCACGCACATCGTCGGCGTAAGCTCGACGACGCGTCGGCGCGCAGCTTCATGGACGTCGGTGCGGCATCGGGCGGCGAGTCCGACGAGCCCACCGTGGGTGAAGAAGAGGGTGCCGCTGGCTGATGTACGAACCTGTCGCAGAGGATTTGGCGGACGACGATGAGCTCGGCGCCGGCCTCGGCGACCGACGGAACGCGCTATCGGGGCATCCAACCCCGGTGCGCGTTCTGTTGCGCGGCCTTGAGCTGATGCAGGCTCTGAGTCGTCACGGACCTCTCACGACGGCATCACTCAGTCAAAAGCTTCGTTTGGCGCGCACGACGGTCAACCGTTGTCTCGCCACGCTCGAAGGGACGGGTTTCGTCGAACGGTTACCGAATAGACGCTACACCCTTACCGCGAAAGCCGTGACCTTGAGTCATGGCTTCGATGCAACGGCGGAGCGCCTCGAGGTCGTACGTGCCGCGATGCACGCTTCATCGTCACGGGTGCAGTGGCCGATGAGCCTCATGAGGCTCCACTTTCCCGAGATGTTCATCGAAGACTCGACCGATCGCGAAAGCGGGTTCGCCGTCCAGCACTTCGAGCGCGGTATGTTGGTGCCCATACTCGCTACGGCTTCAGGGCGCGCGATCGTGGCGTTCTCGAGTCCTCGAGTTCGAGACACCTTGCTCGAACATCTTTGGCCGAATCGTCCCGCGGATTCTTCGATTACCTGGGTCGATCGTGCCGCGTTCGATCGGGAGATGGGTCAGACCCGCGAGCGGGGTTATGCGCGCTGCGTCCGTCCGCTGCGATTGACCGAGCAGGGCAGTTTCGCCGTGCCCGTGATGGTCGACGGCGAACCCGTTGCGGCACTCGCTGTTCGATTCGCACTCTCGGCGGTGTCTTTCGAGGAGGCGCGTAAGCGTTTCCTGCCGGCGCTCTTCGACATCGCCCTCGGCAAGACCGCCCACTGATCCGCGCGCCGTGACCGACTTCATTTATCTGCTCTTGTTCGTCGCTGGTGCGATGACGGGTGGATGGTTAGGTCTCGTCGTTGCGCGGCAAAAAATCTCGCCCAAACACGCTGCAGAACTCGCACAGCTGCAAGCGCGGATTCTCGAACTAACGGGACAGAATGCGGCTCTTCAGGCGACCCTCGAGCGTGATCAGGCCGCCGCTACTGAGAAGCTCGCCGTGCTCGATGCGGCGCGCGAACAACTCGCCAATGCTTTCAAGGCGCTCTCTGCCGAGGCACTGCACACCAACAACCAGCAGTTTTTGGAGCTTGCGCGCACGCAGCTTGAGAATTTTCAGGTTCAGGCCCGTACTGATCTTGAGGTTCGACAGCGCAAGATCGACGAATCTTTGAAGCCGATCCGTGAGTCCATCGATAAGTTCGACCTTCAGGTAAGAGATCTCGAAAAGAACCGAGCGGTGGCGTATCAGTCATTGACTGATCAGGTGCAGTTACTGATGCGTGAGCAGGTAGCCTTGCGCGGCGAAACCAGCAACTTGGTGAGCGCCTTGCGTCAGCCAACTGTGCGCGGGCGTTGGGGTGAGATCCAGTTGCGACGTGTGGTCGAGCTTGCGGGCATGCTCGCTCATTGCGATTTTCGCGAGCAGCAGTCGATCGATACCGAAGAGGGTCGATTACGTCCCGATCTCATCATCCATTTGCCGCGTGGCCGAACGGTGATCGTCGATTCCAAGGTTCCGCTGTCTGGGTATCTCGCTGCGCTCGAAGCGCGGGATGACGCGACCCGTACGCTCAACCTTCAGGAACACGCCCGCGCAGTCAAAAGCCATATTACGGCGCTGTCGCGCAAAGGTTACGCCGCCGAAGTGCGTGGCAGCGCCGAGTTCGTGGTGATGTTCCTGCCCGGCGAAGTGTTCTTCAGTGCGGCGTTGGAGCAAGATCCTTCACTCATCGAAGCGGGTGTCGATCAG
Organism: Steroidobacteraceae bacterium; assembly: GCA_044235605.1. Lineage (GTDB taxonomy): Bacteria > Pseudomonadota > Gammaproteobacteria > Steroidobacterales > Steroidobacteraceae > UBA964. The sequence continues at coordinate 3,786 of JBIIHO010000018.1, forward strand.
GGCGTGATGATCGCGACGCCGACCTCGCTCATCGCCTTGCTGCGAGCAGTGGCTTACGGCTGGCGTCAGGAAGAGATTGCGCACAACGCCGAAAAAATCAGCGAGCTCGGAAAAGAGGTCTACGACAGACTTTCCGTCATGGGTGAGCACTGGGCTCGGGTCGGCAAGAATCTCAAACAGGCCGTCGATGGTTACAACTCGGCGATCAGCTCTCTCGAGAGCCGTGTGATGGTGTCAGCGCGACGCCTTCGCGATCTCGACCCCGCCCTCGATGCCAGCCGCCTCGAGCCCATCGACCCGGTGGATGTGACGCCGCGTCCCCTGCGTGAGGAGCCGGTCAAACTTACGGGGCCGTCTGATCCTCCGACGTAGTTTGCGCAAAGTCCCTTAGCGCGCTTTCACCTCGAACACTCGAGCGACGCCGCGACCCCGCGGATCCGCTGCGGCATTCGTGTTTCCGCCGGCATCGACATCGATCAGCTGCATGTCGCCAAATTCCCAACTGCTTTTGCGGACGTCCCAACCGAGTGTCTTGAGACCCTCGAGCGTGGAGGCATCACCGAGCGCACAGCACTGGCTATACACGATGACGTTGGGTGGCAGCAGCTGGTGATGGAAGCGCGAGGCGGATACGGCCTCGAGCGCGTTCATATTGAAGTCCAAGCGATTAACGATGGTCTGAAACACCGCGGTGAAGATCGTCGAGCCACCTGGAGTTCCGACGATCATGCGCACATTTCCGTCGGCGAGCAGTAGCGTCGGCGTCATCGAGGACAGCATGCGTTTACCCGGAACGATCTCGTTGGCCACACCGCCGACGACACCATAAAGATTCGGTACGCCCGGCTTCGTGCTGAAATCGTCCATCTCGTTGTTGAGTAAAAACCCAGCGCCTTCTACGACTACGCCGTTACCGAAACCACCATTCAGGGTGTAGGTGAGTGACACCGCATTGCCATCGCCATCGAGCACGGAGAAGTGAGTGGTTTCCAAACTCTCTGCGAGACCGGGTCGAACGCTCGAAGGAGTGGAGATCGAGTCGCGGCTCACCTCTGCGGCGCGTCGCGTGATGTAACGGGTGTCGATGAGTTTCTCGACGGGGACCTCTATGAAATCTGGATCACCGAGATATTCGGCGCGATCGGCGAAGACACGCTTCGAGATTTCTGAAATGAGGTGAACGTAGCGCGCGGAGTTGTGGGCAACGCCGACAAAATCAGAGGCGAGGGCGTCTTTCATTTGCAGAAATTGAATGAGCGCGATGCCGCCGGAACTCGGAGGGGGTGCCGTGACGAGCGTGTAATCACGCCATTGTGTCACGAGCGGCTTGCGCCACAGTGCTCGATAGCTTGCGAGATCTTCGCGCGTGATGATGCCTCCGCCGCGAGTCATTTCGGCTACAAGGAGATCTGCGGTGCGACCGGCATAAAAGCCTGAGGGGCCGTCTTTTGCAATGCGCTCTAGGGTTCGAGCGAGTTCGGGTTGGCGAAACGTTTTCTTTGAATCGACGGTGCCGAAGTAACGATCAAAGTTGGTCTTACCCGCGTAGTCGGGCAGCGACTCGTTGATACGGCGAACGAGTTGATCATCGGGCACGAATCCATTGCGGGCGAGTTGAATCGCCGGTCGAACAAGATCGCGCCAGGGTAAACGGCCGTATTCTTGATGCGCTTCCCAAAGTCCGGCGACCGTACCCGGCACACCTGCAGCAAGGTGTCCGACCAGTGAGGCGCCGGACACGGGCTTACCTGATGCGTCGAGATACATGTCGCGTTTGGCCGCTCGCGGCGCTGTCTCGCGGAAATCGAGGAAGCGCAGATCCGAGCCCATCTTGAGCGTGATGAATCCGCCACCGCCGAGGTTGCCGGCCTCGGGGTAGGTGACTGCAAGTACGAACGCCGTGGCGACGGCGGCATCGATTGCGTTACCGCCACGTTGGATCACGGCCTCTGCGGTTTCGGCGCCGTAGCGATCAGGCGATGCGATCGCGGCTTTGCCAGCTAAAACGGCGGGCGAAATCGCGAGGAACAGGGCGACAAAAAGTGTCGAGACAATCAGTCGGAGTGTGGAGCGTGTCATGACCGAATCATCGCATGCCACGATATGCCGTGGATCCGTCGAGGTTTAGGCTCGCCGCAGATCGGTGATCGACGCCGCCCCAGCGGCCACATCTCGTTCGTGCGCCGCCTCACGCCAAGGCTCGATCAGTGCTGCCTCATACCACTCGCGCATCGCCGGAAGATCGCGCAACCGTGATGCGTAGGCATCGCAGGTCGGGCCCAGGCTGAGCCCATATGTTTGCAACCTAAAAGCCACTGGAGCAAAAAAGGCATCGACGGCCGTGAAGCTCGATCCAGCGAGAAAGGGTCCGCCAAAGCGCGCGAGACCGTCTTGCCAGAGCGTAGCCAGTCGACCGAGATCGCTCTCGAGGGCTTTGGACCGACCACGTAAAACGACTCGCTGCCCGCAGCTCATGCTGCATTCGTTCCGCAGCGCCTGAAAGCCGGAGTGCATCTCGGCCGTGGCCGAGCGCGCCCAGGCTCTCGCTCGAGGGTCGCTCGGCCATACGCCCGCATGACGCTCGGCGAGATACTCGACGATCGCGAGCGAGTCCCAGATGCGCGACTCGCCATCGTGCAGGCAGGGGACTCGCGCTGTGGGCGAAAGCGCTTTAAAAAGCTCGGCGCTGCCCGGCTCGCCGAAGGGAATCAAACGCTCTTCAAAGTCGATGCGCAGCGCGCGCATGAGCACCCAAGGCCGCAACGACCAAGAGGAGTAATTCTTGTTGGCGATGACGAGCGTGTACACGGCGCTTACGAGGTCGAGCTGCTGACGAATTCAGCGCGTCGGCTTGCGGAACTTCAGCGTAAAGCGATCGCTGTATCCGCCGACGGAGGGGCGCTGGCTGTCGTAGAGCAGTTGATCGTCTGGGCGATAGTGCAGATCGCTGAAGGCTTCCAAGATGAAGCCAGCGTCGAGCGCTTCTTTGATGATCAGCACCGGATCGGCACGCCGCCAGTTCTCGGGCGATGTGGGCTCGTTGTGACGTCGGGTGTGGTCTACGACGCCATACACACCGCCTGGCTTCAGCGCATCGAAGATTGCTTTGTTGAGAAGACCGCGCGCAGCAGGTGTCATGTTATGCACGTTACGGAAGGTGAGCACCATGTCCGCATTCTTGACAGGAATCTCGACCGTCTCGATGTCGAAGATGCCGCGCTGCCCCGAGGGACGGGTGACGAACTTGCCGTCCACTACCTGAACCTTGTCGAGCCCCCATTCTTTGAGGCGAGGGGCGACGCGCGTCGCGCCTACCGCGACATGAAGCTTGCCCTTGTCGGCGAGTACTTGACCGAGGATCTTGGTGTACCAACCTGCGCCCGGCATGATCTCGATGACGGTCATGTCTGGCTTGAGACCAAAGAATTCTAGTGTTTGTACCGGCTTACGCTCGGGCACGTCACGGGCGCGCTCTTCGGCCGTACGAATTGGGCTGGCGAGGGCCTTCTCGATAGCGAGGGTGGTTTCACTCTTGGCTTGGGGCTGACCCATCTGGGCGTTGACCGGAAGTGCAAACACCAAGGATGCGATTAAAGCGATCTGGAGTACGGGTTTCATGTTATTCCTCCGTAGAAGCACTGCGTGAATGTCCGTAATTCTGGCATGCTTCGGCGTACAAAGGGGCGAGGCATGACGATGGAAATCAACCGTAGGCAGACTCTTCTCGGGCTGATATCCGCTGCGATAGGCGCCGCAATAGGATCGGTCGCAGGTTCGGCACGCGCGGTAGCCCGTGAGATGGTCGCCGCGCTGCCAGGCAAGACTGCGCTGCATCGACTGACCCATCGGCCGCCCAACTACGAGACACCGATTCAATTTTTCCGTCAGACCTTGACGCCCAATGAGGCGTTTTTCGTTCGCTACCACCATGCCGTCATTCCCTCCGTCAGTGCAGAGGACTACCGCCTGGACATCGGCGGTCCAGCGGTGGAGCGACCGATCATCCTGTCTCTCCAAGAATTAAGACGCGAATTCCCCGTCGTCGAGGTCGTCGCGGTATGTCAGTGCTCGGGTAACCGCCGTGGTTTGTTCGAGCCGCCGGTCGCGGGACTGCAGTGGGGACATGGTGCGATGGGCAATGCGCGATGGCGGGGCGTGCGACTCGCCGATGTTCTTGCGCGAGCCGGACTCAAGACCTCCGCTCTCGAAATCGCATTCGATGCTGCGGATGCGGCCCCGCTCGAGGGCACGCCCGATTTCATCAAGTCGTTGCCGGTCTCGAAGGCGCTGCATCCCGACACGCTGCTTGCCTTCGAGATGAACGGCGAGCCGCTTCCCGAACTCAATGGCTTTCCGCTTCGGCTCGTCGTACCCGGTTGGACAGCCACCTATTGGATCAAGCACGTCAACAAAATTACGGCGCTCGAGGCCGCGGAGAAGAACTTCTGGATGTCGACAGCGTATCGTATGCCGCGATCCACGTTCCCGCTGGTGTCACGATTTTCGTCTCAAGAATCGGGTGAGCGAGCTCCGGTCACCGAGATCGCGATCAATTCTTTGATTACGTCGATGGAATCGGATGGAAGCCTGATCGCAGGGCGATCAGAGTTGCGCGGTATCGCGTGGGATTCCGGTCTTGGCATCGATCGTGTGGAAGTATCCTTCGATTCGGGTGCTACCTGGCGTCGATGCGAACTCGGCGAAAATCTCGGACCTTATTCCTTCATGCCTTGGCGGGCAGAGTGGCCGGCGCTTCCGCCGGGGCGATACGAGGTTTGGGCGCGCGCGGCGAATCGTGCCGGGCAAGTTCAAGTCGAGAAACCCATCCCGAACCCTTCCGGTTATCAGCACAACGCATTCCACCGCGTACCGGTGAGGGTAGTCGCATGAGTCGATTTCTTTGGACAATCACGCTGATACTCGCATTCTCCGGAACCGCAGGAGCGGAGCCCGAGGCCGCTTCGGGAGAGGGCCGAGAGCTCTTCATCGCCCGATGCAGCTCGTGTCACAGCGTCGACTACATCGAGATGCACGCTCGCTTTGGTACACGAGCGCTTTGGGAGAGCCAGGTTTTGAAGATGCGAAACGCCTACAAGGCGCCGATGTCAGACGATGACACGAAAGTCATCGTCGATTATCTCGAGCGGTATTACGGTCCTGCTCGCGTCGATCTCAGTCAGCGCACGACGCCGAGCAGTTCGATATCGAAGACGAGTGTCGCGCCTGGCTTGATCACGGGTGGCGCGCCACGCTCGCCGTAGGCAAGTTCGGCCGGACAGACCACGCGACTGCGGTCGCCGACGCGCATCGCCTGTAGTGCTTCGCTCCAGCACGGAATCACGCCGCGAACCGGTAAGGTCGCGGGTGTGCCGCGGGCACGCGAGCTCTCGAATACGGTGCCGTCGATGAGCCTGCCTTCGTAGTGCACCCGCACGTGATCATTCGCTTCGGGCTGCTCACCCGTACCCGCTGACAAGGGCTGAAGAACGATTCCGCTCGGATGTCGTTTCGATCCGGGTGCGCTGGCCATCGCGGCGATGAATGCCATGCCGGCTTCGCGTTCCCGCTCGGCCGTCGCGAGGCGACGTGCATCCTGCATTTTGTGGAGTCCGTCGGCTTCGGCTGCAAGATCGACTTTTGGATCGCGCTTCAGTACGCCATCTTCGAGTCCGGACTTCACCCACTCGAGCTCTTCTGAGGTGAGAGCGAACGTGTCGAGAGTACGAGAGATGAGTTGGCCGAGCGTGTAAAGCGTGCGTGCCTCAGCGGAGGATGGATGATCGTCAGCGCTTGACGGCGAGCTCGACAAAGAAGAATTCGTTTCGGGCGATGAGGCTCGCCGCTCGTTCGTCGCCGATGTTCCGGCGGACGCCGCCGAAACAATCAGCGCAGCCCAACACACGGCGAGCATCGCGAAATTTCGCGGCGCGCCGCTCCGATCCTCGACAGGCGGACGGCTCAACATATTTTTTAACCCCCGTTGACCGGTGATCCGTGCAGCTCTTCGCCGCACGGGACCGATCGCTTTCTATCTTCCTCCTCGGGCCGAGGCTGTCAACAGGGGGCGGTAACGCGCCGACATGGGGTAAGGTTCCGATATGACTCAAACCATCCTCATTACTGGCGCCTCCTCCGGGATCGGCGCCGGCCTCGCCCGCGAATACGCCCGACGGGGTGATCGCCTCGCGCTCATCGCCCGACGCCTCGACCTACTCGAATCTCTGGCCGCCGAACTGCGTGCTCTCGGTGCCGAGGTGACGGTGCACCAAGGCGATGTGACCCGGGACGGCGAGGTCTCGCGGGTGGTCGAGGAGCTCGCCTCGCGTGGCGTCGGCGTCGACGTGGTCTACGCCAACGCGGGTTTCGGCGTCGCCGGGAACGTGCAGAAATTATCGATCTCCGACTACCAGCGTCAGTTCGACACCAACGTCTTCGGAGTCCTGCGGACTATTAAAGAGACCGTCCCGGCACTGCGGGCCCGCCGCGGGCGACTCGTGCTCGTAGGTTCGGTCGCCGGTCATGCTGCTTCGGCTGGGATGTCGGCTTATTCGATGAGCAAGTTCGCCGTGCGCGCCCTTGCCGAAACCCTGCATGGCGACCTTGCGCCGGACGGTATCCGGGTGACCTTGGTGTCGCCAGGTTTCGTCGATTCCGACATCCGACGGACCAACAACCAAGGGGTGGTCCAGACCGGGGCCAAAGACCCGATCCCCGCCTGGCTGCGGGTGAGTACCGAAAAAGCGGCCCGTGAAATCGTTCGGGGGGTCGATCGAGGCAAAGCTGAAATCGTGGTGACCGGGCACGGCAAGGTGATCGTGTTCATCGCTCGGCACTTCCCTGGGGTACTGCGCTGGGCAGGGCTTAGGGTTTACAAAGGTCGTCCCGAACCCTCGAAGGGGGCTTCTACCCCACGTTCCGGAAGCTGATGCCATGAGCCCGACTCGCGAGCTATTCCCCACTCAAATCTACGTGGCGCCTTTGCTGAAGGGCCGGGTGGGCGCTTTAAATCGGCAAATTTTTAAGGAATCCATGCAGTTACGCGAGGATGACCGAGCCGGTCGACAGTGGTCGCGTACCCGTTATCCGGGCGGATACACCTCGTATGGCTCTCAGTGCCAACTTCAGCGAATTTCGCCGACGTTCGCTACTTTAGAGCGTTATTTGGCGCCTCATTTAAAGAAATTTACGTCAGATTTGGCCCTCGATCTTCGCGGTCGAACCCTGGCGATGACCGACTGTTGGGTCAACATCATGCCGAAGGGAATCGTTCACAGCCTGCATTTGCACCCCGTGTCGACCATCAGCGGCACGTATTACGTTCAAGTGCCCGCGGGATCCTCGGGTCTGAAGTTCGAAGACCCGAGACTCGATCGATTCATGGCCTCGCCACCCCGCAAGGTGAGCGCGCCGATGCCGTTGCGGTCTTGGTACACGGTGCCCGCAAAGGCCGGCCAAGTGGTGCTCTTCGAGAGTTGGCTGCGGCACGAGGTTCCACCCAACCCGGGTGGGGGTGAGCGGGTCAGCATCTCCTTCAATTTCAACTGGTTTTGATCGGGTTTTTGCTCGCCGACCTCAGAGGGGCTCGTGTTGACAGCCCCCCGGCCGCTCCCTAGAATCCGCGGCCTTTCTCGGGCGTCCCGTGGTCGGGTCCCCGAAAAACAGCGACTTCTCAGACGCCGGGCCGCCCTCGAGAGAGGGTGGCCCGGATTGTCTCTGCAAGTCGTCCGCCGCAGCCGGTCGTCGAGCTGTCGGTCGTAGGTCCGGGTTCTCTCGCGTTCGCGCGAGATGTTTTTGCGGACCTTGCGAGCGATGTCTCCTGTCCGGTCGTTTTTGGTTCTCAAACGATGAAGATTTGGAGACTGCATGGCCACGACAGGTCAATTAATTCGCGCCCCGCGCCGTACGCCGTCTGAAAAGACGAAAGTGCCGGCCCTTGGCGCTGCGCCGCAAAAGCGCGGCGTGTGCACTCGCGTGTACACCACTACCCCCAAGAAGCCCAACTCGGCCCTCCGCAAGGTCTGCCGTGTGCGCCTCGTCAACGGTTTCGAGGTCACCTCGTACATCGGCGGCGAAGGCCACAACCTGCAGGAGCACTCGGTGGTGCTCATTCGCGGTGGTCGTGTGAAGGACCTTCCGGGCGTCCGATACCACACGGTTCGCGGAACCCTCGACTGCGCGGGCGTTAACGACCGCAAACAGAGTCGTTCCAAGTACGGCGCCAAACGCGCTAAAGCGAAATAAGGAGAGCGAACGATGTCACGTCGCGCACAAGCTCCGGTCCGCCACATCCTGCCGGACCCGAAGTTCAACAACGACATGTTGGCGAAGTTCATGAACGTCGTCATGAAGAGCGGTAAGAAGTCTGCCGCCGAACGCATCATCTACGGTGCGATCGATCGTATCGCCGAGAAGACCGGCAAGCAGGGCAACGATGCCATGGACTTGCTCGCTCAAGCTCTCGATAACGTGAAGCCCGTCGTCGAGGTGAAGTCTCGCCGCGTCGGTGGTGCCACGTATCAGGTGCCGGTCGAAGTCCGCGCGCCGCGTCGCCAGACTCTCGCCATGCGTTGGGTCATCGAGGCCGCCCGCGGCCGCAGCGAAAAGTCTATGGCGTTCCGCCTCGCCCACGAGCTCATGGACGCCGCCGAGAACCGCGGCGCTGCCGTGCGCAAGCGCGAGGACACGCACCGTATGGCCGAGGCCAACAAGGCCTTCGCGCACTACCGCTGGTAAT
>JBIIHO010000204.1:0-3897 GCA_044235605.1 Steroidobacteraceae bacterium
GAGCTTGCCGCGCATCCGCTCGTGGGTGAAGCGCGGAGTTTGGGGCTTTTCGGGGCGCTGGAGCTCGTTCCGAAAAAGCCGTCGCGCGAGTTTTTCCCAGAGCGGGGGGCTGTCGGCACCCGAGCGAGGGATATCGCGATCCGCAACGGCCTTGTGATGCGGGCAGTCTGGGACACCCTGATCGTTGCGCCTCCGCTCGTCATCACCCGCAGCGAAATCGACGAACTCATCACCAAGGCGGTCACGACCTTGGAGCAGTTGCACGCCGACCTGCGTCGCGATGGCCTGATTTCGAGCTGACTTCCGAGACGCCGAAACCCCTCGACGGGCTTTCCCGGGACGGGGGTCTGCGCTATAACTTCGCTGTCTCCCGCATGGTGCGGGAGTTTTCCTTTTTTCCGAAGGAGTCCGCCCGAAATGAAACAGGTTTTCAGACCGGCTCTCGTTGCCCTATCCGTCGCCGCGCTACTCACCGCTTGCGGTGGCAAGTCGGAAGAGACGACCGAGTCTAAGGTGCTCAACGTTTACAACTGGTCCGACTACATCGACGAAAGCGTCATCGAAGACTTCGAGAAAGAGACGGGTATCGACGTCACGTACGACGTCTTCGACTCGAACGAAGTCCTAGAGTCGAAGTTGCTCGCCGGTGCCACGGGTTACGACATCGTCGTGCCCTCGGCGAACTTCCTCGAGCGCCAGATCAAGGCGGGAATCTTCCAGACTCTCGATAAGAGCAAGCTACCGAACCTCGCAAACATGGATCCGGAGCTGATGGCTAAGGTGGCGCGACACGATGCCGACAATGCCCACTCGATCAATTACCTCTGGGGTACGACGGGCATCGGGTTCAATCAGGACAAGATCGCCGAGCGTATGAAAGATGCTCCGACTGACAGCCTCGCGATGTTCTACGATCCGAAAATCGTCTCGAAGTTCAAAGATTGCGGTGTCGCGATCCTCGATTCTCCGACCGAGATCACCGGTACGGTGCTCATCTATCTAGGCAAAGACCCGAACAGCGAGTCGCCCGAAGATTTGGCTGCGGCCGAGAAGGTGTTGATGTCGGTTCGACCTTTCATCAAGTACGTACACTCGTCGAAGTTCATCGATGATCTCGCCAATGGCGAAATCTGTCTGACGATGGCGTGGTCGGGGGATATCTTCCAGGCCCGTGATCGTGCGGCGGAGGCCTCGAACGGCATCAAGATCGATTACAAGATCCCGCGCGAAGGCACCATGATGTTCTTCGACATGTTGGCGATCCCGAAAGACGCCAAGAATGTCGATAACGCCCACGCGTTCATCAACTACCTGATGCGACCTGAGGTCGCCGCCAAGAATACCGACCTCGTCAATTACGCGAGCTTCAATGTGCCCGCCCAAAAATTGATCAAGGCCGAGATCCTTGGGAATTCTGCGATCTATCCGACCGACGAAGTGAAGTCACGTCTTCAGGTCGATCTCGCGGAAAGCGATGCGTTCACGCAGTCTTTGACGGCGACCTGGACTCGCTTCAAGGCCGGTCAATAACCCGCAGGCCGCGCGGAGAGGGGTCTCCGCGCGGCCGCGGCATTCTCGGGGTAGGGCGGGGCGTGTCGCAAAAAACGATCGACCGGAGTCACGAGTACGTTCGGATCGAGGGGGTCACCAAGCGATTTGGTGATTTCGTCGCGGTCGACAACGTTTCTCTCAGTATCTTCAAAGGCGAAATTTTTTGTTTGCTTGGTGGCTCCGGCTGCGGCAAGACGACGTTGCTCCGCATGCTTGCCGGGTTCGAGTCCCCAAGCGCGGGACGTCTCCTTATCGATGGTCAGGACATGGCGGGTATCCCGCCCTACGATCGTCCGGTCAACATGATGTTTCAGTCGTATGCACTATTTCCGCATATGACGGTTGAGAAGAACGTGGCTTTCGGACTCGAGCAAGAGAACTTGTCGAGGAACGAGATCGGCAAGCGTGTCGGCGAAATGCTCGATATCGTGAAGCTTGGCGAATTTGCCCGCAGAAAACCCCATCAACTTTCCGGTGGTCAGCGCCAGCGAGTGGCCTTGGCTCGTGCACTCGTCAAGCGGCCCAAACTGCTTCTTCTCGATGAACCTCTCGGTGCGCTCGACAAAAAACTACGTGAGCATACCCAGTTCGAGTTGATCAACCTTCAAGAGCAGCTCGGGGTCACCTTCGTCGTGGTGACGCACGATCAGGAAGAAGCGATGACGCTCGCCACGCGTATCGGCGTGATGAACAAGGGCCAGATCGTCCAAGTCGGTACGCCGACCGATATCTATGAATTCCCGAATTCTCGTTTTGTCGCCGACTTCATCGGGTCGGTCAATATGTTCGATGGACAGCTCATCGAGGACGAGCCGGGACATGTCCGTATCCGTTGCAACGAGCTCGAGGCGACGGTTTTCGTGAACCACGGAATCAGTGCGCCGCCTGAGGCGAAAGTTGCGGTGGCGATTCGGCCCGAAAAAATTGAGATGTCGCGCTCGGCGTCTCCCTGCGCCGAGAACTGCGCAAAGGGCGTGGTCAAGGAAATCGCCTACATGGGCGATTTATCCGTTTACCTCGTGCGCCTCCAGTCTGGGCGGATGGTGCGAGTCACCATGCCCAACGTCGAGCGGCATGCCGAAGAGCGTATCGTCTGGGAAGAGACGGTACATCTGAGCTGGCATCCCTCCAGTCCTGTGGTGTTGACGATTTAAGCCCGTGGACAAAGTCCTCGCCACGCTGCATTCCCTGGTCGGAAAGCGATTAGTGATCGGCGTGCCCCTCGTGTGGCTGCTGCTCTTTTTCGTCATACCGTTTCTGATCGTCTTCAAGATCTCGTTCTCATGGATGCAACCGATCCAACCCGGCTACGCGCCGTTATTTGCGTGGGTCGAAGAGACTCAGCGCTTTATGGCGACGCTGAATCTGTCCAATTATCAGGTGCTGTGGCAGGACTCGCTTTACCTCAGTACTTTCCTGTACTCGGTCAAAGTAGCGGCTATTTCGACAGTGTTTTGTCTTCTCGTCGGTTATCCGATGGCCTATGCCATCGCGCGATGTGAGCCGAGCACCAGAAATCTCTTCCTGATGCTGATCATTCTGCCGTTCTGGACTTCGTTTCTTCTGCGCGTTTACGCCTGGGTCGGTCTGCTAAAGACCAACGGAGTGATCAATAACACCCTTCTTGCGCTGGGTCTCATCGATCAGCCGCTCACACTGCTCTATACCGACTTCGCGGTGTATATCGGCATCGTCTATTCCTATCTGCCGTTCATGATCCTTCCGCTGTTCGCGAACCTCGAAAAGCACGATCACACGCTGCTCGAGGCAGCCGCCGATCTCGGTGCATCGCCGATGAAGGCTTTTTTTAAAGTGACGCTACCGCTCTCGGTGCCGGGAATCGTGGCGGGTTGCTTGCTGGTCTTCATTCCAGCCGTGGGCGAATTCGTGATCCCCTCGCTGCTCGGCAGGACCGATCAGCTCATGATTGGCACCGTACTTTCGGCGCAATTTTTTAGCGCACGAAACTGGCCGGTCGCCAGTGCGGTGGCGATCGTACTGTTGCTGATGCTGTTGTTACCCATCCTGCTCTTCCAGCGCTATCAGCGCCGTGAGCTCGAGGCTGCGAGGCGATGAGGGCGGGCGATGAATAATCGTGGGTGGTTTCGCAATGGGATGCTCGGACTCGGACTCGCATTCCTTTATCTCCCCATCCTTTCAATGATGGTCTTTTCATTCAACAACTCGCGCCTCGTCACGGTGTGGGATGCTGAGAACTCGCCGACGCTACGCTGGTACGTCAGGCTTCTCGAGAACGACCAATTACTCGGTGCCGCGTGGATCAGCGTACAGATCGCCGCCATGACGGCGACCGGTGCCGTGCTTCTCGGCACTATCGCGGGTCTG
>JBIIHO010000205.1:0-3894 GCA_044235605.1 Steroidobacteraceae bacterium
CTCTGGGATCGCCGAGTCTGCATTGAATGAGACTGCAGAGCAGATCAAGCGAGCGGGTGGTGAAGCTAGAGCATTCGTTTGCGATGTACGTGATGAGGTGCGCTTGAGTGCGCTCTTCGCAGAGGCGACTCGAGCCTATGGACATCTAGATGCCGCAGTCGCCAACGCGGGAATGATCGGCTCCCAGGAGGCGCTCATAAGCATGAAGCCGGACACATTCCGGGCGATGCTAGAAACCAATCTCGTCGGTGCATTTTTGACGATCCAGGCTGCCGCCAGAGTTCTAATCGAGCAGGGCCGTGGAGGGTCGATCATCGCGACAGGGTCATCATCCGTACTACGGCCCGCGCCGCGGCTCGCGGCGTATGCGGCTTCGAAGGGCGGTGTTCACTCGATGATGCAGTCTATCGCCGTGGAGCTCGCGCCCCACAAGATACGTGTGAATACCTTGGTCCCGGGGACGACCGCAACCGATGCGACTCGAGCGCTACCGGGATACCTTGAGAAAGTTGCTGCTCAACTCCCTCTTGGGGAGGTGGTCACGGTCGAGGAACTCGGGGAATACGCAGCGTTTGTACTCTCCGATGCATGTCCGCACTTGACGGGTGCGCTGCTCAAACTCGACTCAGGAAGGACCATCGGGTGAAAACGAACGCCTAGCGGATGCGATCGCTAGACGGTATTCGAATTTAGAAGATAGAATCTAATTCCATAATATATTAGAAATCGCTCGTCCGAACTCTCGGGCGACGGGGGATTCGAGGAGAAGACTGATGGCAAATGAAATCGTCAAATTCCGCAGCCGCGGAGAGACGCTTGTTGGTGTTTTGACGCGCCCGGACGGAGCGAAGGGCGATCTTCCGCTCGTGATCATGGCCGGCGGATGGTGCTACACGAAAGAAATCGTGATGCCGCACTACGCAAAATATTTCCACGACATCGGCGTCGCGACCCTGCGGTTCGACTACCAGAGGTTTGGTGAGAGCACGGGAGAGCCGCGGCAGCACATCGACCCTTGGAGTCAGGTCGAGGACTATCGCAATGCGCTGTGCTTCGCCGAAACGCTGTCCGGCATAGACCATACGAAGACCGGAATTTGGGGAATCTCTTACAGCGGGGGCCACGTCTTGGTGGTTTCAGCGCTCGATCACCGACCGGCTTTTGCGATTTCGACCATCCCCGTCATTGACGGTCGGCAGACCTTACGCCGTAACCACGGCGAAGCGCGATTTGCGAAACTCATGAATCTCGTGATCGAGGATCGACGACGGCGCTTCAAGGAAGGTGGGCATAGCGCTTACATGGCGATGTCACCGAAAGAGTCGGATGCTGAGATGTCCGCGTGGCCATTTCCTATCGTTTACCAAGGCTTCATGCCTATCAAAGAACGTGAGGCGCCGCGTCACGAGCACTACAACACGATTGAGTCGGTGGAGAACCTCTTCGGCTATCGAGTCATTCCGTACGCACGAGAGGTTTATGAAACTCCAGTGCTGATGACCGTCGCACACGGGGACAACATCACATCGGCGGATCTCGAGATGGAGGCTTTCAATGCCATTCCGAATCCGGATAAAAATTTCGTGTCTGTCCGCGGCGTGACGCATATGAGCCTGTATACGAACAACGATCACCTTGGGAAGGTCGGGCGTATCCAGGCTGGGTGGCTCTCTGCAAAACTGAAGCAACTTTGACGAGCTCCATGTGAATACCGAACCCGCCTCTGCGTCATCGACATCGGCACCAGGCGCAAGGGCTTGGGGTGTTCTCGCGACATGCTGGATCGGACTCGCGTTCGGATTCGGCAGTGCAGCGTATTCGTCCTTCGGCTTATTTGTTGTACCCCTATCGCAGGAGTTTGGCTGGGGGCGCGGTGAAATCTCGGCGGCTTTCACGATCATGAGTCTGTCGGTGGCGTTGTTGTCGCCGTTTGCAGGCTCGCTGGTCGACCGGCACGGTCCTAGAAAACTATTGCTGGTTTCGATAGTGACCTTCGCGTTGGCGATGTCGGGCTTGTCATTGCTGACCGCCAATATTTGGCACTTGTACTTCATGTATTTGTTGGTGCCGATCGCGGCGATCTGCACGGGCCCGGTATCGTACGTTCGCGTGATCGTTGCCTGGTTCGAGAAAAATCGTGGTCTTGCGCTCGGTATCGGCCTGACTGGCACCGGGTTTGGCGGGGTCGTCATTCCACCGCTCGTACAGTGGGTGACTCAAAACTATGGCTGGCGATGGGCGTACGTCGCTATCGCAATCGGAATCATCCTGGTGCTGCCGCTCGCAGCCCTAATGATTCACGATGATCCGCGTAAGCTTCGTCTTAAAAAGTCTGACTCGGCAGCGAGTGAGATGCCCCCGCCCGCAGTGGTTGGGCTGACTGCAAAAGAGGCGAGAGCGGGCCGCGTGTTTTGGATCATGGCCGGCTCGTTTGCCATTTTCGGTCTGTTCACGGCTGGAATGTTGGTACACCTTGTACCGATGCTCACCGATCGAGGCTTGACGGGCGAGCAGGCTGCCCTGGCCGCCTCTGCAGTCGGCGCAGCGCTTATTTTTGGCAGGCTGTTAGCCGGTTACCTGCTTGACCATGTGTTCGGCCCGTACATCGTCATTGCAATCATGCTTTGTCCGGTGATCGCCATGGCAACCCTGGCTACCGGTGCGAGTAGTTTCAATATTGCGTTGGCATGCGCAGTGCTGATTGGTATCGGGCTCGGAGCCGAGATGGACTTCATGGGGTATTTGATCAGCCGATATTTCGGACTGAAAAGCTACTCAGCGATCTACGGTTACATCTACGGCGTCTTCCAGCTCGGATCAGCGATGGGGCCGGTATTGATGGGCTTCGTACAACAGAACACGGGCTCCTACGTCCCGGCGCTCTGGACGCTGGCCGCGCTAACTCTGTTGGCACTGATCCCGTTCGCTTTTTTCAGTCCGTATCCGAAGTTCGAGACGAAGACCTCAAGCTGAGGAATCAACTAAGGTTCGTTGCGCGCAGCGATTTCGGCAGGCGTGATCGGCGACGCTTTGTTGCTCCACGATGTACGTATGTACGAGAGGATCTCAGCGGCCTGCTGGTCGTTGAGCACATCTCGGAACGCGGGCATCGCATTGTTGGCGAAACCGCCATCGAGTACGAGACGCGCCAGAAGCTTGGCATCAGCCGTCACGATCAGGCTGCCATCAAGCCCCGGATAGAGTCCTGGAACACCTTTGCCAGTGAAGTTGTGGCATCGCCCGCACCACGCCGCATAAGCCTCCTGAGGCGTTTCGGCGCTTGCAGATGCACTCACCACGGTGGCTGCGAAGACGCTGCACACCGTGATGAGCGCGGAACGTACAGGCAGACGCGAACGAAAACGTTTCGTCATGTTGTTAGGCGTTCGCGAGAGTTCGGAAGCCTCCGAACAACCCGTTGGGATCGTACTTTTGCTTGAGAGCCGTGTATTTCGCCCATTTTTCGGGTGTGAGGATGTTTTTGACCGGTCGGGTGACGAGATCTTCCTCGTTCAGCATGAGGCCCGGAGACATGGGCTCAAGACGACGAACACCCTCAAGTACCCAATCGCGAACCGCTTCGTCCTCGGCTTCTGTTTTGCAGAGGCCAATCATGTAGAAGCACCAATTGGAGACGTGACTCATGGCCGAGTTCGGGATGGGTTTGACATGCGGGAACGGTAGCCACAGGCTGTAGCTCAAATCATTGGGCGGCCGGTCGAGCACATCGCCAACCGCAGCAATGACATCGCTAGAGGAGGCGCTCGTCCACGCGCTCTCGATAAAGTATCGATAGCTCGCAACCATCATGCCGCCATAGAACTGGAACAAGCCATTGATATCGAGCGGCTCGGCAAATTTATGGATCGAGGCCTTCTTGATGATCGGGTTCGC
>JBIIHO010000206.1:0-3868 GCA_044235605.1 Steroidobacteraceae bacterium
GATCCTCGAGTCCATTCAAAGCGTCACCGTTCAAGGCAGGTGAAAAGGCCTTGTACGTGTTGGCAAAGACTTGAAGCCCCTCCGACACCCGCCATGTCATGCCGATTCCCGGCAACCATTCGGCATTGTCAGTTTTGACCTGGTTAACCAGAGATGCTGTTCGCCGAAGGTCGTTTCGTCGCTGTTCGTAGATTTCAGTACGTATTCCAGCGGTTACCGCAAAACGCTCTGTGAAAGCAAAACGATTCTGCAAATGTAACGACCAGCTGTCTGCCGAATCGATCACTTCCCGGCTCACCGCGCCGCTCCGAGGGGTGGCTCGGGTGGCGGCGACGGTGACGTCACGCATTTCTTCGGACATAAATCGAAGGCCAAGTTCTAACTCGTTATCGAAGCTAAAGAGATCGTGATTGATAAACAGGCGACTATCCACACCTTCGCGCTCGAAGCTTCGGTTATTCCCATTGAGGTTATCGGTGTAGACCCAACGGCTTGCGGCAGCGGATGCGGCGTTATTGGTCGCGAAACGCCAATAGTCCCGATACATCTCGCTTCCGAAAACCAAGGTGTTCAACCGAGCGCGATCGGTAATCGTCCATTCGTGGCTGACATCTATCGAGCGACGGCCGATCAACAACCAGTCATCGGGTGCAGGGTTGCGATCGACACCCGCACGATACTCCGCCAAAAAAATCCCGCGATAAGAGATGTTCGCGTCGTTCTGGTAGTCCGTATATTTCAAACCGATTCGTTGGTTTGCGGCGAGCTCGGTTCCTGCTTTCAGCATGACATCCCGCATGCTGAAGCCTTTGTCCATGAAGCCGTCGCTTTCGGCATGGCTCACCACGATGCCGAATGTCGAATCCCCGGAAGCAGATTCCGCACCGGCTTCGATACCCCATTCCCGCGTGTTGAAAGACCCCGCATGTATTTCGGTTCGTATTCCGGGCTCCGGAGTTTTCGTAAGGTAGTTGATGACACCGCCGATCGTGCTTGGTCCATATCGAAGCGAACCCGCTCCTCGAAGAATTTCGATACTGTCCATCCGCTCGATCCGCGGGTTGTAGTAGCGGCCATTACCCACGAACAGTCCCGGAGCAACGGGCACGCCATCTTCGAGAATGAGGGTTTTGTAATCGGCGGAACTCAGGCCACGAATGCCGATGTTGGCCACGATGGCCGTTTCCTCTTCGGGCTTGATCGAGACGCCAGGCACCTGACGAAGCGCTTCTTCGGTGGAACGGGGTTGCTGGAGACGCAATTCTTCAGAGGTGATCACCGTGTTCGCGGCCGGTTGCCTTTGACGATCCTCGCCCGACGAGCCAATGACCAAGATGGTAGGCAACGCCTGACGAACGGTTTCTTGGTCGCCCTCGATGCCCTCAGCCAAAGCGCCCGCACCGGCAATCGAGGCACCTACCAATATGACGCGACACGCGATGTCCGAGCCTTTCATCGAGAACTCCGAAAAATCTCTACGCGTGAAAACTACCGCAATCCTATGCAAATGACAATCATTCGCGTTTAGATCGGCGCAT
The DNA here is from genome assembly GCA_044235605.1 of Steroidobacteraceae bacterium. Classification (GTDB taxonomy): domain Bacteria; phylum Pseudomonadota; class Gammaproteobacteria; order Steroidobacterales; family Steroidobacteraceae; genus UBA964. The sequence goes on from JBIIHO010000206.1 coordinate 1,539, forward strand.
AACTTCGGCTCCTTGGCAACGCGGTGTCGCACAACTAACTGAAATCATTACGAAAAATTTGTCTAGATCGGTGGCCTAGGTCACTCAGGAAATCGCAGAGCCCTGCGATTCTGTTGCTGTCGGGTTTTAGGCAATGAAATCAACCAGAGATCGGCGCGAGCCGAAGACGAGGTAGCAACACATGAGTAAGAGCAAGAAGGTCGGAGCGGATCCCGAAGTAGCAAGTGCCGACCGCAAGGGCTTTACAGAGTCCATCGCAACCGCAACGGCCTATACGGGCACTCCGGGCGGCGTGAAGATCGGCACCGTATCGAGCAGCAATGGCACCCCCTTCGTTGTGGGGGTTTACGCCGAGGCCACGTCCGGCGGCGTTCAATTTTGGGTTCAGGTGGAGTCCGGGGTCGGCGATTTGCGTGGCTTCTTTTTAGATGTCGGCACACCCGGTGGCTCGGTCACTCGAGCAGGCAACAGCAGCAACAATATGAATGGCACGGGCTATTCGTTCGACTATGGAGTCGAGATTGGCTCGTCCGGATCGTCCGATTACTTCACGAAGGTGACCTTCGCCCTCGCCGATATGGGCGGCATGAGTCTCGCCGAACTTTTGGATGGTGTCACCTTCGGCATTCGAGCGACCAGCGTCGGCCCGAGCGGCACGAGCGTGAAACTAATCGGAACGGCCGAATATCCCGAGGTGACCGTCAGCATCGTCTCTAATGGTGACGTACTTGAGAATGCACCGGCCGTATTTACTTTGAACCTCAGCATGCCAGTCGGTGAGGACATGCTCGTCATACTGAGCAACGGCGCTATGGTGACTATTCCAGCGGGTAGCTCCAGCGTGCCGTACACGAACGGAACTCAGGGCGATGACGTGTTTATCGACCCAGGCACGATCAGCGTTTACATCACTTCAGCTGTGCCGGCTGCGCCAATCATGGCTGCAGTCATCGTCGACTCCGACCCAGCGGTCGTTAACGTGACCGACACGATTGATCCCGTCATCGTTCGCCTCGCTGCTACACCCTCGACGAGTGAAGATGGCGGCTCGATCACCTACACGGCGCGCATCGAGAAAGTCTCCGACAGTTCATTGGTCAATGCGGCGAACGCAATCACCGTGACACTGACTAACGGTGAAGTGATCGTCATCCCGGCAGGATCAAGCAGCGCGAGCTCGGATCCCGTTCCAGTCAATCGTGACGACGTGTGGGTCGAGACCGATGCCATCACTAACAGCATCGCGAGTGTGACCGAAGCGAACAGCGGATCACTCGGGGCCTTTGAAAATCTCACCTTCGACGGTTCCACAGTCAGCACGACGATTCTCGATGATGTTGATCCGGTAACCGTCGGAATCTACGTCGCCGAGGGCGAACGCGATCCGGGTGACCCGGCAAATTTTGTCATTCGACTCGATCAGCCGCTCGACAGCCCCATGTTGGTCAATCTGTCTACGGGTGATTCGATCACCATTCCAGCCGGCGCCACGGAGCAGTCTTATACAATCGAGGATCCACCGCCGGGGGAGACGACAGTGTCGATCACCAGCGCGGGCGTCGTCGGTAAGGCTTTCGAAAGCCTGACGATATTGCCTGGCAGCGCCACGGTCACCGATCCGCCGTTCAGTGATGACAACTTCCCGACGCTGAGCAATAACATCTCTCATATCACCGTCTACTTCTCGGCCTCTACCGGGTCGGGATTGGAATCAAGTGATACGCGCGGTGGAACATCCTCCGGTGGACAGGTTGGCGCAGACGGTCTCTACACGGTCAAGATCGATTGGCTAGAGAACGACCCGTCGATCAAAGATCTCGATGATGCTTGGGAAGAGATCTACGATCGCCTGCTGGAAACGAATCCGGACCTCGCAGGCAAGGAACTTCTTGGTGTTGCAATCAAAGCCGGCGCCGAAGAATCGTTTTATGCACTCGATGGTGATCCAGACGTAGACATGATCCCGCAGCGCACGGTGAACGGGGAGCTCGTCAATACGCTAGTCCTCAATAGTGGTGTCGATACGGTCTATACCAGCGACACCAATGACGACGGGCGTAACGATTTCTTCGTACCCGCGGGAAGCTTCGGGTTCGTACAGGGCGGCCAATCGTCGAGCATGATCGGATTTCCGTGATCGGATCGTCCCTAAATCTCGTTCGTGGTGAGCTCTCTGACGCTGTCGCGGACTTGCGACGTGGACTGATAGCGCTGGGTGTCTTCAGTGGTTGTATCAACCTTCTCCTGCTGATGCCCGCCATCTACATGCTGCAAGTCTACGACCGAGTTCTCACCAGCCGAAACGCGGGAACGCTGCTGGCATTGTCGGC
>JBIIHO010000207.1:0-3864 GCA_044235605.1 Steroidobacteraceae bacterium
TCAGCCATTTCATTTCCTCCTAAACAACGTTGCTTAACCCGCGCTATCCCGCGCGGTAGGGACTGTCGGCCATGACCCGGGTCATAACCTGCGACCGCCGCCGAAGCGACAACCGCCCGACAATGCTTTCCCCCTCACCAACTCGTGTTACAGACACGAACTTCCTTCTCATGCCGCACGTCCTCCGGCGAGCTCCGACCGCGCGCGTGCAACGCGGTCCGCCGTGACACGCTCCTCACCCGCGAGGCGTGCGTCGCGCTCGGCGCGATCGCGCAACTGCTTTGCGGCAGAGATGCGTACCAAATAAGGTTCGTTGGCGACGAGCTCATCGAGCAGCGCGAGCGCCTCTGGATCCCAAGCGCTCGCCTCACGCGCGAGGCGCGCCGGTGTGGCATCGACTTTGTCCATGTCGGTACCGAGCGGCAGAATGTTGAACAGCGCATCAAAGAGCGCGTTGCAGACTTCCTGCACGAGATAGGTGGCACCTGCGTAGCCCATGAAGGGCGTACCGGTATGGCGCCGGATGATGGCTCCCGGAAAAGAAGCCGGGATGTACATCGCACGAGGTCCGAGCTCGGCCAGGTACATGCGCTCGTTATAACTGCCGAATAGCACGAGGGGGGTTTTCTCGCGTACAGCTTGACGAACAGCCGCGTTGTCGGGCTTGACACCGGGCTGCCGCGCAAACGAGAACATGCACGGCAGACCGAGCTCGGATTCGAGGAAGTGGCGCACACCACGCGCGTAGGTCTCGCCTGCCACAATGGCGAAACTCGCAGTGCCGAAGAAATCCTGCGTGACGGATCGCCACAGGTCCCACAACGGCTTGATGGTGGTGTGCTTCTCGCGCTCGATGAAGGGCTCCGGGTCGAGACCCGTGAGTTCACCGAGTTTGCGTAAAAATCGTGTGGTGCTGTGCAAGCCGATCGGCGCTTGCAAATAAGGCCGTTCCAGCCCCTCACAGAGGAGCCGACCAAATTCGCGGTACATGCAGACGTTCACGTCGGCATCTGCCAGTTTGCCGACATCGGCGAGATGGCTACCGAGCGGGAACGTCATGTTCACTTCGGCACCGATGCCCTCGATCAGTCTGCGGATTTCCGCCAGATCGGACGGCATGTTGAACGTGCCATACGACGGACCAATGATATTGACCCGAGGCTTCTCGCCGTCCTTGCGAACACGCGGTGGAACTTTCTTGGAGCCGAACTCGGTCCACAGCCACCACATCGCCCGGTTGGCACACTGCCACTGGTCCTCGTCGATGGTTCGCGGCAGAAAACGTTTGATGCCCGTGCCTTCAGGTGTCACGCCACCGCCGATCATCTCGGCGATCGATCCTGTGACGACCACAGCCGGCAGATTGGGATCGAGCACCTTGTGCGCTCGCTTCATCGCGCCTTCGGTGCCGTGCTGACCGAGCTCTTCCTCGGCGAGACCCGTCACGACAACCGGCAACTCGTGCGGCGGCAGCGCATCGGTGTAATGCAGGACCGAGGTCACGGGCAGGTTTTCGCAACCGACGGGACCGTCGATCACGACTTGCAGCCCTTTGATCGCAGTGAATACATACACTGCACCCCAGTAGCCACCCGCGCGATCATGATCGAGGACGAGCATCAGAGCATCTCCTCGGCCTTGCGCGCTTTCGCTTGTTTATCGAGCTTACGCCGCCAGCTATCGCGAAATTCCGGACGCTGGACGGGCGTAGCGGGCCAGACTCCGGCGTTATCGCCCGATCCGGTCTCGCCAAAGAATTCTTTCATTTCGTCAAACCGCGACTTACCCGCGATCGCCGTATTGATGAGCTGTGCAAGCGAGCCTGCACCTGCCGGCCCCATAAGGGGCCGCGAAGAAATGAGATTGGTGAAGTAGAGTGAGGGCGTCGCCTGCTGCTTCGCCTTTTGCACGACGGGCGTCGTTCCGATCGCGAGATCCGGTTCGAACTCGGCGAGCGCTGCGAGATCCTGCTCAAGCGAGGCACGGAACTGAACGTGTACGCCGCGTGCTTCGAGCCATTCACGATCTGCATCCGAGAAACGCGTACGCGGACAAGCCGTACCCACATAGCGCAGATCAGCCCCGCTCTCGACGAGGAGTCGACCGACAAGCAACTCCGAACCTTCGTAGCCGGAGAGCGTGATGCGTCCCTTGATCGGAGCAGCCGATAAGGCCCCTCGAATGGCTGGTAATACGCGGTTCTTCGCAGCTTCGACTTTTTCGCGCGGCACGTTGCAGGCTTCGCCAATGGCTTCGAGCCACGCCGCCGTGCCATCGTGCCCGACCGGCGCAGAGCCGACGATACCGCGGCCCGCGGCTTCGAACTCGCGAAACACACTGGTGTAAAACGGATGGATCGCCGCTACCGCTGCGCAATCGAGCGCAGAGTACAACTCGCGCCACTCGCGTGTAGGGACCACCTGCCCTGCGGCAAGCCCCATCGGCTCGAGCATCATGCCAATGCCCACGGGGTCCGCCGGAAATACTTCGCCGACGATCGAGATCGTAGGCTTTGCGGAACGCGCGTTGCGCGGTGGCTGAACCGGACCGGTCTCCGCTTCACCACGCGCATAGCGCAACATCGCTCCGGCCAGCACGTCCTTTGCTTCGGCGTGTGTCGGAATGCCGAAGCCCGGCACGTCGATACCGATGATGCGAACCCCGTTGATTTCTTTGGGGAGCAACTGTAGCGGCACGCCAGAGGCAGTCGGCACACAGAGATTGGTGATGACGATCGCGTCGTAGAGCGCCGGATCCGCCGTGCTGTGTACGGCATCACGAATATCTTCGAACAACTTGCCTGTGACGAGCGTCTCGGAATTAAACGGTACGTAGCCGACGGTACGACGCGCGCCGTAAAAGTGCGATGTGAACGTTAGTCCGTACACGCAGCAGGCCGAGCCCGACAAAATCGTCGCCGTACGTCGCATGCGTAGACCGACTCGCAGGCTACCGAACGCGGGGCACATGCTCTGCGGCTGATCGTGCGGGCCGGCCGGATAATCCTTGGCGTAGGCATCGAGCGTGGCGCTCTTGCCAGCGGCCGCTGCGGCGGCGCGCATCGTCTCCTTGCCACCATGACATCCCGCGCCGGCCACAGAACCCGATGCCGGGGAGTCGTAAACGACTTCCGCGCTGCCATCGAATTCAGTGTTCAGGGCGTTCATGTCATCACACCGCGTCGTAAATGACTTCTAGCGAGGGCTTGTGAATCTGAGACGTGCCGCACATGTCTTCGAAGGTGGCGGGCTGTAGCTGATAACCGCGGCCGACGGCCTCGCCCTTGAAAAGACCTAGCAGTTCGTCTTGCGAGAGCGGCTTCGGGCGTTGCGGCGGCGCTTCGGCGACATTGCGACTGAGCTCGTCGAACAAGCTCGCCCACTCTGAATCGGGTCGACCGATGATTTCGTAGTTCGCGCTCTTGCGACGGATGTCCTCATGAGCAGGAATCGCGGCAAGAACCGGAATTCCGGCAGCCTTGGCGAAGGCTTGCGCCTCGCCGGTACCATCATCCTTGTTGATGACGAGGCCAGCGACACCGACGTTACCACCGAGCTTGCGGAAGTATTCCACCGCCGAACATACGTTATTGGCGACGTAGAGCGATTGAAGATCGTTACTGCCGACGACGATGACTTTTTGGCACATATCGCGCGCGATCGGCAGACCGAATCCACCACAGACCACGTCGCCTAGGAAATCGAGCAGTACGTAGTCGAAGCCCCAGTCGTGGAAACCCAATTTTTCGAGTGTTTCGAAGCCGTGGATGATGCCGCGTCCCCCGCAACCGCGACCGACCTCGGGTCCACCGAGTTCCATCGCGAAAACACCATCACGCTTAAAGCAGACATCGCCGATCTCGAC
>JBIIHO010000208.1:0-3837 GCA_044235605.1 Steroidobacteraceae bacterium
AAAAAACGTAGCCGATGCGACCACCCAGGATGACGCCGAGCATGGCGTAGAACAGGAAGTCATCGACGTCGACCGCCGTCCAGGTCGAGCCCGGCTGAGAGGCACGTCGACGACCGAGCCACCATGCCGCCGCAAAAGCGACGAGGTAGGTGATGCCATACCAGCGCACCTTGAGCGGGCCAAGTTCTAACGCGACGGGATCGAAGCCGGGGTAGTCGATCATCGGTGAGATTTTAGCGGCTAGCCGCGGGTCACGCGGCAGAAAAATGCCTTGAGGTACCGGGTCTCGGGGATCGCCGGGTGGCGAGGATGATCCGGCGACTGTCCGCCCTCGTGCAGCACCTGCACGAATCGATCGACATGACGGGCTGCGCCCTGAATCGCGACGAGGAGGTCCTCGGCCGCCAGATGATGCGAACACGAGCAACTCACGAGCAGGCCGCCCGGCTCAAGTACCCTCAGCGCAAGCTGGTTCAGCTTGCGATAAGCCGCCTGCCCTTGCGGAATTTCTTTACGCCGCTTGATGAAGGCCGGGGGATCGACGATCACCGCGTCGTATCGCTCGCCTGCTTCAGCGAGTGCCGACAGGACGTCGAACGCGTCTCCGCGATGCAGAACGGCCTTGAGCGAAGAATTAGCCTCGACGTTGCGCTCGGCAAACTGCAACGCTGCGGCGGAAGAATCGACGCAAGCGACCTCTCGTGCACCACAGGCCGCAGCGGTGGTGGCCCAACCGCCTGCATAGCTACACACGTCGAGCACGCGGGCACCCGGTTTTAGAAAACGCGGCAGCAAGCTGCGATTAAAAGTTTGATCGAAGAACCAACCCGTTTTCTGCCCGCCGGCGAGTGCCACTTTGAAGGTCAAGGCACGCCCATCGGAGAGATGCTCGAGTACGACGGTCTCGTCGGGTATCGCGCCCCAAGCGGTTTCCACGATCTCCGGCAATCCTTCTAGCTTGCGCGCACCCGAATCGTTCTTCCAAAGCAGCGCGGCAGGCGAGAGTACGTCACGGATCGCCGCCTCCACTTCTGCACGCAGACGCTCCATTCCGAGCGTCGCGATTTGACCCACGACGAGATCGCCGTAGCGATCGAGCACGAGCCCGGGCAAAGAATCGGACTCGCCGAACACCCAGCGGTAGTGGGGGCTCGAGTAGACGCTATCGCGCAGCGCAAGCGCCTGACCCAAGCGCGAGGCAATCCAGCGTCGGTCGATGCGTGACTCGCTATCGCGGGCGAGGATGCGCGCGGCAATCAACGTCGCGGGATTGAGATAGCCCACCCCGAGAACATGATCGCGATCGCTGACGATACGCACCTGAGCACCGGGCTCGAACGATGCGAGAGGAGTCGCGGTCGTGTCGATCTCGTTACTGAATACCCAAAGATGACCCGCGCGCAAACGACGGTCTTCACCGCGACGCAGGCGCAGCTCGGGCAGAGTCGAACTGGAGTGGGCAACCAAGGGGAAAATCTCGGCGAGTGGACCGCCGCGGAGTTTAGCGGATCGGAACTTCGCCCCGGAGTGCGCGCTCGCGACGTGCGCTCATTTCGGTGTGCAGACCCTTGACCGCATCGGAGCCGGTGGTCACGAAGAGAAACGGGAAAATGCCGTGCAGCAGACAAGCGATGCCCGAAAACACCATGCGGAGCCCGAAGCTACCCGCCTGACAAAGATGCCCGAAGTAGGTCTCGCCTACGGTGGCGGGGTGTTCAGTGAACGCGCGCAGTAACTTCATGGCGTTCAACAATATCCCTCAAGGGCCGCAACCGGGTTTCGAAGACGTCGACAAAATCGACCTGATGCGCAACAATGTTGCGATATATTCAGATATTGAGAAATTTTATTCCATGGATAAGCTCGATCGTAAAATCCTGGACATCCTGCAGAAAGATGCGAGCCTGACCGCCGCCGAAATCGCCGAGCGCGTCGGGCTCTCAAAGGCGCCCTGTTGGCGACGCATCCAGCGCCTGCGCGACACAGGCGTCATCCGACGAACCGTCGCCCTGCTCGATGCCCGAGCGCTCAACGTCGGGACGACGGTCTTCGTCACCATCAAGGCGCCGAGCCATAGCGCGGCCTGGTACGAGCGTTTCGCGAAAGTCGTACGCGACCTGCCGGAAGTCACCGAGTTGCATCGGATGAGCGGCGATGTCGACTACCTGCTTCGGGTCGTCGTCTCCGATATCGAGGCCTACGACGTCGTCTATAAACGCCTCATCGGCGCTCTTGAAATGCTCGATGTCAGCGCGAGCTTCTCCCTTGAGACTATCAAGTCGACGACGGCCCTACCCCTCTCCTACGCACGACTCGATTGATCCTTCGCCCGACTCGATCGACGCAGGCTCTACGCTAGCGAGGCCCTTACGGTCGAGATAAGTACGGCTTCTCGCGCTGGGTCAAACACCGGCGCTACCGACCAGTCGTAAGCCCAAGGATGCGCGACATCGAGCGGTGACAGCTCGTCTCGATAGCGCGGGACGACGTGCGCGTGCAACGCAGGCTCGAGATTGCCGAACATCGCGTAGTTGATGCGAAGCGCTCCCGTCGCAGCGAGCAAGGCATCGCCGAGACGACCCATGTCCGATAAAAATAGATCGCGAGCCGGAGAAGGCAAATCATTGAGCGTGGGTACGACCGGGTCGGGCAACAGCAAGGCATAGCCGCGCAAGAACTGGCGCTCGCCGAACACGGCCCATCCCGAGGGCATCTTCGCAATCAAGGTCGGATCACGCCCTTCTCGCAAGGCCTCGACTCGTCGATGAATCGCCGTCGAACTGGCACGATCGTTCACGTCGGGCTCCGGAAGATGAAATAGACCGCTCCGAGTATGCAAAGAGCTGCCCAAAGATAGTCGAGCTTGATCGGCTGTCGCATGTAGAACACGGCGAAGGGTACGAAAACCGTCAGCGTCACGACTTCTTGGATGATCTTCAGTTGTGCCAGAGATAACTCGGTGTAACCGATACGGTTAGCAGGAACCTGTAAGAGATACTCGAACAGTGCGATACCCCAGCTGGCCAGGGCGGCGATCCACCACGGCTTGTCGTTCAGATTTTTGAGATGGGCATACCATGCGAACGTCATGAAGACGTTGGATAGCACGAGCAACCCCACCGTCGTCGCGATCACAGGCATAGACTCACTCCGTCTCAACCCCGAGTGCCCGCAAGGCACTGATGGTGTCATTGTGACCGGCATGGACGATGCCGTGCCAGCCCCGCTCACGGACCGCCTCAGTATTCTCGAGGCGATCATCAATGAATACGGTTTCGGCCGGAATCAACGAAAAACGCTTTTCGGTGTGCACGTAGATTTCAGCATGGGGCTTCATGACGCCCGTCTCGAAAGACGTGACGACACCTTGCCCGAGCTCGTGCAACCGAAACCGTCGTTGCAACTCCGCCCAGTGCAGGTCACCGACGTTTGAGAGTAGATAAAGCTGATATCGGCTGCGCAAGCGCTCGGCGAGGCTGAACATCCTCGGGTCGGGATCGAACATATCGACCCAGGCCGCGGCGACAAGCTCGGAGGGAGGCCTGCGGGGCGCGAGACTTGCGATATTCGAGACCAATCCCGCGCCATCGAGTCTGCCGCTTTCGTGTTCGTGTAAATCGATGCGACTCGTCACCTGCTCGAGCTGGTCCAACTCGGCGCCGTAATCGCGAAGTAATCGCAAGAGCGGCGTCGGTGCCAAGTGCACCAACACCCAACCGATATCGAACACGATGTTTCGAATGGTCTTCTCAGACATGGTTCGGCATGGCGTAACGTAAATCGTGACGTACGAGAACGGGCCGCCACATCGACCCCGGAATCAGGGAAATAGCAAAA
>JBIIHO010000019.1:0-12149 GCA_044235605.1 Steroidobacteraceae bacterium
CTTCATGTGCGCGGGCAGCCCGCCCACGTTGTGATGACTCTTGATGACGTGCGCCTTGCCCGTTTTGCTACCGGCCGACTCGATGACGTCGGGGTAGATGGTGCCCTGCGCGAGGAATTCCACGCGGTCGCCGGCTGATACGCGACCATCACCCTCACCCGCTAGTTTCTTGGCTTCTTCGTCGAACACCTCGACGAAAAGCCGGCCGATGATCTTGCGCTTGGCTTCGGGGTCGCTCACGCCTTTGAGTTCGCCGAAGAATCGGTCAGCGGCATTCACGCGAATGACGCGCACGCCGAGGTTGCGAGCAAAGATATCCATCACGGCATCTCCCTCGCGATGACGCAGGAGACCGTGATCGACGAATACACAAACCAACTGATCGCCGATCGCGCGATGCAACAGCGCTGCGACGACCGAGGAGTCGACACCACCCGAGAGCCCGAGCAGCACCTTCGATTTTCCGACCTGTGCGCGTACGCGCTCGATGGCATCGTCGATGATGTTGCCGGGGTTCCAGCTCGAGGCGCAGCCGCAGATGTCGTGCAGGAATCGCGCGTAGATCCGCTCGCCCTGCTTGGTGTGAGTCACTTCCGGATGGAACTGCAAGGCGTAAAAGCGTCGCGACTCGTCGGCCATGCCGGCAATGGGTACATCGCTCGTTGACGCGATTGCGGCAAAACCCTTGGGCAGTTCGACCACCTGATCGCCGTGGCTCATCCACACGTCGAGCAGGCCGTGACCCTCGGCATTCACGCGATCTTCGATTCCTTTGAGCAAGGCCGAATGATTTCGAGCACGAACTTCGGCGTAACCGAATTCGTGGACGGCGCCAGGCTCAACACGGCCGCCGAGCTGCGCCGCCATGGTCTGCATGCCATAGCAAATGCCGAGCACGGGTATGCCAAGCTCGAACACGGCTGCTGGCGCGACCGGAGCATTATTTTGAGTGACCGACTCGGGACCACCCGAGAGAATGACGCCCTTCGGCGCGAACGCCCGAACGTCGGCATCGCCGGCATCCCACGGATGGATCTCGCAATACACACCGAGCTCGCGTACACGACGCGCGATCAGCTGCGTGTACTGCGAGCCGAAATCGAGAATGAGAATTCGGTCGGCGTGAATGTCGCGGGCAGTCATGGCCGGCGACTCACGAGATCCGGTAGTTCGGCGCTTCTTTGGTGATCGTCACGTCGTGTACGTGCGATTCGCGCACGCCTGCCGTCGTAATACGCACGAAGGACGGGCGGGTACGCATCTGTTCGATGCTCTGGCTGCCCGTGTAACCCATCGCGGCACGCAGCCCGCCTGCGAGCTGATGCACGATGGCGACGAGGCTACCTTTGTACGGCACTCGACCTTCGATACCCTCGGGTACGAGTTTTTCGAGTTCGGTCGTCGTATCTTGGAAATATCGGTCGCTCGAACCGTGGCGCTCGCTCATCGCGCCGAGCGAACCCATGCCGCGATAGCTTTTGAAGCTCGCACCTTGGAAGAGCTCGACCTCGCCTGGCGATTCTTCGGTGCCCGCGAACAGACCGCCAATCATGACGGCATGCGCACCGGCAGCAATGGCCTTTGCCACATCACCTGAGTAGCGAATGCCCCCGTCGGCGATGAGCGGCACGTCGGTACCCTCGAGTGCAGCCGCCACATTAGAGACCGCCGAAATCTGCGGCACGCCCACGCCCGCGACGATACGAGTCGTGCAGATCGAGCCGGGGCCTATACCCACTTTGATGCCATCGACACCCGCCTTGACGAGCGCCTGTGCCGCTTCAGCGGTCACGATGTTGCCGGCGATCACCTGCAAACTCGGCCAGCGCGACTTCACACGCTCGACCATCTGGATGACGCCTCGCGAATGCCCGTGCGAGGTGTCGACTACCACCGCATCGACACCCACCTCGACGAGCGCTGCGACGCGATCGAGCGTATCGGGCGAGGTACCGACGGCCGCACCGACGCGAAGACGACCGCTGCTATCTTTACAGGCGCGCGGTCGCTCGGTGGCCTTCTGAATATCTTTGACCGTGATGAGCCCCTTGAGCTCGCTACCCGTGCCGACAACGATCACTTTCTCGATGCGGTGCTTGTGAAAGAGCTGCAACACCTCTTCTTTCGGTGCGTTTTCGGGCACCGTGACGAGTCGCTCTTTGGGCGTCATCACCGACGAGACGGGGTTATCGAGTTGGGTTTCGAAACGAAGGTCGCGGCTCGTGACAATGCCGACCACCTTGTTGCCCTTCACGACCGGCATGCCCGAGATGCCGCGGGCCTTGGTGAGTTCGAGCACCTGACGGATGGTGGTATCCGGGGACACCGTAATGGGATCGAGCACCACCCCACTTTCGAATTTCTTGACTCGCGCGACCTCGAGCGCCTGAGCCTCGATGGTCATGCTCTTGTGGACGATGCCGATACCGCCCTCTTGGGCGATGGCGATAGCGAGTCGGGCCTCGGTCACCGTATCCATGGCTGCCGAAACGAGCGGCAGGTTGAGGCGGATGTTGCGCGTGAGCTGAGTCGACAGATCGACTTCGCGCGGTAGAACTTCCGAATAAGCCGGGACCAAAAGCACGTCATCGAAGGTGAGTGCTTCCTGAAGGATACGCATGCGGGAGGCCGTCCAATGAGCTATTGGACGGCGCATTCTACGCACCCCGGCCGACCCGGTAAACTTGTCCCCTCCAGAGGCCTCCTCCCGTACCGGAACCCACTTGCCACCCTCCCCCATCGCCCCGGCAGACCGCGACGTCTATAGCGTCGGACGCCTTAATAAAGAGGTGCGGATGCTGCTCGAGCACGGGATGCCGACCGTGTGGATCGAGGGCGAAATTTCGAACTTTTCGCGCCCTGCATCGGGTCACTGGTATTTCACCCTGAAGGATCGCGACAGCCAAGTACGCTGCGCGATGTTCCGCGGTCGTAATGCCCTGCTACGGTTCGCGCCGGCCGATGGTCAGCGGGTTATCGCCCGGGCTCGGGTCACGCTCTTCGAGCCCCGCGGCGAGTATCAGCTGCAGGTCGAACATCTCGAAGACTCAGGCGTCGGCGCACTGCGTCGCGAGTACGAGCGATTGAAAGCGCGGCTCGAGGCGGAGGGTCTATTCGAGGCGTCGAAGAAGCGGCCTCTACCCACCGTGCCGAACTGCATCGGTGTCGTCACCTCACCCACGGGCGCGGCGATCCGCGACATTCTCAATATTTTGGGTCGACGATTTCCTGCTGCGCGCGTGATCATCTACCCAACCGCAGTGCAAGGTCGCGATGCGGTACCGCAATTACTCGAAGCGCTTTCCCGTGCGGCCGCTCGGAACGAATGCGACGTATTGATCGTCGCACGCGGCGGTGGCTCCATCGAGGATCTCTGGGCCTTCAACGACGAGGCGGTCGCTCGCGCGATCTGCGCCATGCCGATGCCGGTCGTCACCGGCATCGGCCACGAGGTCGATTTCACGATTGCAGATTTCGTCGCCGACTTACGCGCCCCGACGCCCTCGGGCGCGGCCGAGCTTGTCGTACCCGATGGCGCGACCTGGCGCACAGGCTTTGCTCGGCTTGCTCAAAGATTGCTGCAGGCGCTGCGACGACAGCTACGCAACGACAGCGACTATCTCGTGGCGATGCGACGTCGGCTTGCACTCGCGCACCCCGGACAGCGCCTGCGTCAAAATGCTCAGCGCCTCGACGAACTCGAGCAGCGGCTCGGCAGTCGAGTGCAGTTACTGCTCTCTGATCGAAGACATCGCCTGCAAACACTGACGACGCGTCTCGCCCGAACCTCGCCCAAAGCGGAGGTGCAACGACTCACGCACCGTCATGCCGTGCTCGATGAGCGCCTCCGTCGTGCGCTGCCACAACGACTCGAAGCGTTGCGACAAACGCTTGGCACGCTCGCGCGCACACTCGATGCAGTGAGTCCGCTCGCGACGCTCGATCGCGGATTCGCACTCGTCACGCGAGTCACGGACGGCGCTCTGTTACGCGACGCGGATGCGGTCGGTGCTGGCGATCTCATCGATACGCGACTCGCCAAAGGAACGCTGCGTGCGAGAGTCATCGAAAAGCTCGAGAGGGAAAAAGAGTGATCAAACGCGGGGTGTTTTCTGGATGGGTGGGCGCACTGGTCGCGCTCATCTCGATCGACGCTTCAGGCGTCAGCAACTTGCCAACCTCCTTATCGGTGCCGGGTGGTGTCGCCATTCTTGATGTACCGGGAGAATCCTCGAAGCCGCCGGTGGTCACATTCGAGGGTAATCGCGTAATGGTGGTTCCGAACGGACAAAGCTGGCGCGCGATCGTCGGCATTCCGCTCGCGCGCGAGCCGGGCACGGCGAAAATCGAGATCCGATCTGGAAGCGCGACGCTCACCCAAGGCTTCACGATCGAAGGTAAGGCGTATGCGACGCAACGGCTCAAGGTCGCTCCGAAGCATGTCGATCTTTCGCCGGAAAACGCGGCTCGAGTTGCCGAGGAACAGCCACGGATTCGCGCAGCGGTGGGCACCTTCAGTGCCGCCCTCCCCTCAACCCTCAAGCTTGAATCACCGGTACGAGGCCCGCGTTCGGCGTCCTTCGGACTGCGACGTGTGTTCAACAATCAACCGCGTAATCCTCACTCGGGTATGGATATCGCGGCGCCCGTCGGCACACCGGTCTTCGCTCCGGCACCCGGCAAAGTGATCGAAGTCGGAGACTTCTTCTTCAACGGCAAGTCGGTGTTCATCGATCATGGTCAGGGTCTCGTGACCCTCTACTGCCACTTGAGCGATATCGGTGTCGCGCCAGGAGCAGAGGTGAAAACCGGAGACAAGATCGGCGAGGTGGGTGCGACGGGCCGCGTGACGGGCCCTCACCTGCACTGGGGCGTCGCGCTCAACCGCGCTTTCGTGGACCCTGCGCTTTTCCTCGACTTGCCGAGCGCCCCCGCTTCGACGGGTCGCGCTTCGGGCGCGCCTTGAGTCGGGCGTAGGGGTTGGAGTCCGTGCGGTACTCGACCGCCACGGGCGAGGCAAAGAGATCGAACTCTCGTCGAAAGACGTTGGCGAGATAACGCGTATACGCCTCGGGTACGTGCACCGTCTGATTGCCGTGCACGATGATGCGCGGTGGATTACGTCCACCTTGATGCGCATAACGCAGCTTGATTCGACGCCCCCGAACGAGCGGCGGCTGATGCTGAACGATCGCTCGCTCCAGAGCCTTAGTGAGACGTGGCGTCGGAATTTCCGTCATGGCTGCGTCGTAAGCCTTGATGGTCGCCGCCACGAGCTCGCCGACCCCCGTGCCATGACGCGCCGAAATGAAATGCACCGGCGCGTAGGGGACGAAGTCGAGTTTGAGTTCGAGCAAGCGACGAATTTCTTCACGCTGCTCCATCGGAATGCCGTCCCATTTGTTGACGGTGATGATCAGCGCGCGGCCCCGCTGCAGCGCGAGTCCGAGTACGTTGGCGTCCTGCTCTCCGATGCTGTCGTGCGCATCGACGACGAAGATGACAACGTGGGCCGAATCGATGGCCTGCAAAGTTTTGGCCACACTCGCCTTCTCGACTTCGTCTTCGACCTTGCCGCGACGACGCACACCCGCGGTATCGATCAGCGTGAACTCGCGATCGTCACGCGCGAAGGGAACGAAGATGCTGTCGCGCGTCGTACCGGGCATGTCGCTCGCAATGACGCGCTCTTCACCGAGCAGGCGGTTGACGAGCGTCGACTTGCCGACGTTCGGACGCCCGATAATGGCGATGCGAATACGGCCGTCATCGGGTGACTGTTCGGCCGCAATTTTCTCAGGATCGAAATCCGAGAGAACCACCGACATGAGATCGCGACAACCGTCGCCGTGAGCCGCTGCGATCGCGAGCGGTTCACCTAATCCCAAAGAATGGAAGTCGGACGCAGCCGTCGAGGGGTCGAGCCCCTCTGCTTTATTGACTGCAAGCACGACCTTCTTGCCGGAACGTCGAAGTTCGCGCGCGACCCAATGATCTTGCGGCGTGAGCCCGCTCCGAGCATCCGCCAAAAATACGAGGACGTCGGCTTCGGCCACCGCGCGCTCGGTTTGCAAGCGCATCGGCGTCTCGATGCCCGAGGGCTGCTC
The DNA here is from genome assembly GCA_044235605.1 of Steroidobacteraceae bacterium. Classification (GTDB taxonomy): domain Bacteria; phylum Pseudomonadota; class Gammaproteobacteria; order Steroidobacterales; family Steroidobacteraceae; genus UBA964. Next base: position 6,108 of record JBIIHO010000019.1, read on the forward strand.
GACGAGTCCGCCAGTGTCGACGACCACGTAGGGCACGGGCCCCATGCGGCCATAGCCGTACTGCCGATCGCGCGTGACGCCCGGCATGTCGGCGACTAACGCGTCACGGGTGCCGGTCAGACGATTGAATAGCGTCGATTTACCAACGTTGGGCCGACCGACGAGAACGACAACAGGAAGCATGTTTTAGTTCTCTCGGTTGGACGTCGGTGCTGCGTTCGAGGCCTTCAGGCCTTCGGACGCAGAGCGGTCACACGACCTTCGTCATCTTGGAAGATAACGACGTCGCCAACGACTAACGGGGCGTTGCTCGTTCGACCGCCGATCTTGGTACGCGCGACGAAGGCACCCGTATCGCCATCGAGCCAGTGAACATAGCCCTCGAAATCCGCTACGGCGACGCGATTGCCGACGAGCGCGGGCGCAGACAAACGTCGCATCCGCAACCCGTCTTGACGCCAGAGATCGACGCCGGTTCGACGACGCAGCGCGATGAGCTCGCCCATCGCACCCGACACGACGACACGCTCTTCGTCGACGGCGAGACCCCGATGACTCGAGATTTCGCGAGACCACCAGATTTGACCGGAGTCAGACGCGAGCATGGCGACGCGTCCCTGGAACCCTGCGACGAACACATCCGTACCGAGAATTTTGACCGCCGAGTCGATATCGACGAGGCGCTCGAGTTCGGTCCGGCCGCGCGCAGGCGAGACGAGCTGATCCCATAAAACTTCTCCGCGAGCGGTCTCGACGGAGATGACGCGGCCATTGTCGAAACCGCAGAACGCCACGTTACCCGCGATCACCGGCGCTGCCGTGCCGCGCAACGTGAGTCTCGGAATTTGTTGATCTTCACGCCAGAGTTCGCGCCCGTTCTCGAGAGAAAGTCCGAGCAAGCGCCCTGCCACAGTACGCACGATGACCGCATCGGCGCCCACTGCCGGAGCTGCGAGCACCTCGCCGCCCACTTTCGCGGACCATCGACGCGTGCCGGTCACGGCATCGAGCGCGATAACCTCGCCATCGGCGCTGCCGACCACCACGAGCCCGCCTCCAGCACCGGGCCCGCCCGACAAAGTAGCTCCCGTTTTGACACGCCAGCTGACCTTGCCGCTCGCGACTTCGAGAGCGACCACGTCTCCACCGCGGCCCGCTGCGAATACTTGATCTCCCGATGTCGCAGGCGACAGCCCGCCACGCATGACTTCATCGCCACCGCCGAGCGATGTGCTCCACACACGCTCGATGGAGAGCGATTCTTTGAAGTCGACGAGCTCAGCGGGCGGATCGATATCTTTATCCTTGTCGCAAGCGACGAGCGCTGCGAGCAGCACCACGGCGGCGGCGAGCCGAGGCAGACGCATCGAGTGAGTGCTGCGTGACATGAGTGACTCCTTCAGCCCCGTATTCAAGGTTTGGCAGGCGCTTTCACGCCGTCAGATTCGACATCCCAGATCTTGAGGCGCAAGCCCTCGAGATCGACTGTGGCGGGAAGTTCGCCGTCCCCACCGGCGGCAGCCTCGGCCTTGCGCCAGGCCGCAAGCGCTGCGACTCGATCGCCTTTGGCAAGCAAGGCGTCACCGCGTACTTCATCGAATCGAGCGGCAAAACCACCCGGCGTGGCACCGTCCAGAGTTTTGAGCGCGGCGTCGGCGTTGTTTTGCGCGATTTGTACCCGCGCCAAACGAATGCGAGCGAGCAATTGCAGCTGCGGATCGTCGGCACCCGTCATCACTCGCCTGAGCCGCTCAGCAGCCATACCCAACTCGTTGGTCTCGACGTGCACCCGCGCACCGAGGAGATCGCCCTGATCGGCATAAGCCGATGAGCCATATTCTTTGCGAAGCTCATCGATCGCGTTGATTGCAGCGACCCTGTCACCACGCTCGAGCGTCTGCAAGATGTCGCTATACGCGACGCTCGCCTCTACGTGTCGACGCTCGACGTACGCTTCGTACCAACGCCAGGCTGCCAGAGCGCCGAGACCGATAACGACTCCCGCGATGAGCCAAGGACCGTTCTCGCGCAACCAACGCTTGACACGCTCCCACTGCTCTTCTTCGTTATAAAAATCATCGATCACGATCGTCTCTCCTACTAAGAATTCTTTGAACTATGGACCGCCAACCACTGGTCGACGGCAGATACTGCCGTATCGATTTTCACTTCGGCGGGCTCGCCCGTACCTTCTCGTAAGGGCTTCAACTGAACGACGCCTCGCGCGAGTTCGTCCTCCCCGAGTACGATCGCAAGCGGCGCGCCACTGCGATCAGCACGACGGAACTGTGCTTTGAAGTTGCCGCCGCCGAGATTGAGTTCGACGCGACGTCCGGTATCACTACGCCGCAGCTCATCGGCGAGGCGCATCGCCACACCCATCGACGACTCGCCCTGCACCACGATATACACGTCGGACGTAGGTGCCGCCGGCGCGGTACCGGCCTGCTCGATGAGTGTCACCACACGCTCCACGCCCATGGCGAAACCGATGGCCGGCGTCGCCTCGCCGCCGAGCTGCGTGATGAGCCCGTCGTAACGACCGCCGGAACACACGGCATCCTGAGCGCCAAGCGCGTCGGTGATCCACTCGAACACCGTACGCGAGTAGTAGTCGAGGCCGCGCACGAGACGCGGGTTGACCTCATATGCGATGCCGAGCGAGTCGAGCATGCCGCGAAGATCGTCGAAGTGCTGACGGCTCTCGGCATCAAGGTGCTCGGGTAACAAAGGCGCGCCGGCGATGATCGCCTGCATGTCGGGGTTCTTGCTGTCGAGAATACGCAGCGGATTGCCCTCAAGCCGACGCTGACTGTCCGCGTCGAGCTTGGCGTAGTGATCTCGGAAGTATCGAGTCAGCGTCTCACGATACACACGACGGGAGTCTGGCGTTCCGAGCGAATTGATTTGCAGCCGCACTCGATCGATGCCGAGTCGACGCCAGAACGACGCTGAAAGAGCGATGAGTTCCGCGTCGATATCGGGCCCGGCAAAACCCACAGCTTCGACGTCGATCTGATGGAACTGACGAAAGCGTCCTTTTTGCGGTTTTTCGTGACGGAACATCGGACCGATGCACCACACCTTGTGTCGCGCGCCGCGCAACATGCCGTTCGAGATCATGGCGCGTACCATGCCCGCGGTCGCTTCGGGACGAAGAGTCAGGCGCTCGCCGCCTTTGTCTTCGAAGCTGTACATTTCTTTTTCGACGACGTCGGTGAACTCACCAATCGCACGCTTGAAGAGATCGGTCTGCTCGACGACCGGCACGCGCATTTCTTCAAAAGCGTACGCGCTCAAAATTTCGCGGGCGACGGACTCGAGCCACTGCCACCGCGCAATCTCGGCGGGCAGGACATCGTTCATACCTTTGACGGGCTGAATGAGCGGTGCGGTCATCGCGCCTGTCCCGTCGTCGCGTCCGGCTTGGCGAAAGGTCGAAGACTTCCTGCCGCATCGACGGTGAAGTACGCCGTCGAGTTACGAATGAAACCCGCTGGGATCGTCACTGGACGACCACCAACCTGAAGCGAGGCGGCATCCGCGCGACCGAGCAACACGCGCAGCGGCCCCTGCCCGGCGGCTCTCGCCTGAGCGCCTCGACCCACCGTGTCAAAGTACAGTTTTCGGCCTGTGGCGTCGTAAATCTCAACCCAACAGTCGGCACGCACGTCGACGGCCAGCACGACTCGCCCTTCCGCGGCCGGGGCGAGAGTCGCAGACACGACCGTTGCCGAGGACGGCACTCTCGAGACGGACGGTGGCGCTTCGGACGGCGGCCCTTCAGCCGGCGCCACTTCAGACGGCGGAACTTCGGACGGTGGCACGTCTGACGGTGGCGCTTCGATCGGCGTCTCGGGAACCATCGGCGCCACTCCGCCAGACACTTCGATCGTGTCGGTCTCCACAGCGGGCTCTGCAGCCGCAGACTGACTCGAGACGCCCGCGCCTTGAAGAATCCACCAGGCTGCCACGGCGATGACGATCGCAGCTGCGAGGAGGCCGAGACGGCGACCCCAAACTTGGGAGTCGACGGCTGGCATCGGAGCGCGCGGAATCTTGGTGAGATCGGGCGCCGCGAGCGCAGCACCCTGCGCCGCCCAATCAGCCATGAGCTCTGTAGTAGGCGCACCGACAAGATCGGCATAACGACGCAGATGACCCTGCACGAACACGCGGGCACCGATCTCCGCGAAACGATCGGCCTCGAGTGACACGATGATCGATTCGTCGCAATGCAGTCGAGCGGCGGCGGTCGCCGTCGTCAGGCCCATGGCCTCGCGACAGCGCGTCAATCTTTGACCGATGGATTCACTGGTCATGACGCCAAAGCTCCAGCGAGTTTGTCACCGAGGCGAATACGCGTGCGATCGTTGACTCGACCCGCGAGTTGACCGCAGGCCGCGTCGATATCATCGCCACGGGTACGCCGAATAGTGGCGAGAACACCGCGCTGGATGAGCTCGTCACGGAAGCGCGTGATCACCGGCATGGGCGAACGACGATAGTCGGTGCCGGGGAACGGATTGAACGGAATGAGATTGAGCTTGGCAGGCTTGCCCTTGAGCAGCCGCGCGAGCGCTCGCGCATGCTCGAGTTGGTCGTTCACACCATCGAGCATGACGTATTCGAAAGTCACGCTGCGACCGTTCTGCTCGTCGATGTAATGCCAACAAGCGTCGAGCAGCTCGGCGATCGGGTGCTTGCGATTGATCGGCACGAGCTCGTTACGCAGCGCATCGTCGGGGGCATGCAGCGACACCGCGAGCGCGCAGTTCACTTCTTCGGCGAGCTTGTACATGAGCGGTACGATGCCGGACGTCGAAAGCGTGACGCGTCGGCGAGAGATATCGAAACCGAGGTCGTCGAGCAAAATACGGATCGCCGGTACCACATTGCGGAAATTCGCGAGTGGCTCGCCCATGCCCATAAATACGACGTTAGTGATGCGCCGCTCGCCGCCCGGTTCGAAGCCGAGCTCACGGTTGGCAAGCCACACCTGTCCGACGATTTCGGCGGTGGTGAGGTTACGATTAAAGCCCTGCTGCGCCGTCGAGCAGAACGAACAATCGAGCGCGCAACCCACCTGCGACGAAATGCAGAGCGTGCCGCGATCGATCTCCGGGATGAACACCATCTCGAAGGCCTGCGTGCTATCCGCGCGCAGCAACCACTTGCGGGTGCCGTCGGCAGAATCGTGGCGCGAGACGATCTCGGGCGTACGCACCTCAGCCACGTCGCTGAGCTGCGCACGAAAGTCTCTCGCGAGATCGGTCATGGCTGCGAAGTCACCCTCTAGGCGCTTGTAGAGCCAGCTCATCAACTGACGCGCTCGAAAAGGCTTGTTGCCGAGCGCAGTGACGAACGCCTCGAGCTCGGGCTTTTCGAGCCCGAGGAGGTTGGTTCGTACTGCGGCGGCTTCAGTCATGACGAGTGCGTCAGCACAGCGAGGCGATCAGCCGCGCGGGCAGATCTCGATGCCCCGGAAGAAATATGCAATTTCTTGAGCGGCGGTCTCGGGACCATCGGAGCCGTGAACCGTATTCGCTTCGATGCTCTCGGCGAGGTCGGCGCGGATCGTACCGGGCGCCGCTTTCTTGGGATCGGTGGCGCCCATGATCTCGCGGTTCTTGGCGATGGCGTTCTCGCCCTCGAGCACCTGCAGCATCACCGGACCCGAGGTCATGTACTTGACGAGGTCCTTGAAGAACGGGCGCTCGCGGTGCACCGCGTAGAAACCCTCGGCCTCGGCCTGCGACAGGTGGACCATACGGGCGGCGACGATGCGCAGACCCGCCTGCTCGAAGCGGCGATAAACCTCGCCAATGAGGTTACGGGCTACGCCATCCGGCTTAACGATCGAAAAAGTGCGCTCCAGCGCCATGGGACAGTTCCTTGTAAAAGTGAAGGGGAAACGGGCAATCGCATAGTTTACCCGTGCACGACCCCTCTCGGCAACGCGAGAGCGCGCGCAAGTGACTGGTCTGGAAGGGTTTTTTAGACGTTGAAGCTTTCTCCGCAACCACATTCGCCCTTGGTGTT
>JBIIHO010000020.1:0-12093 GCA_044235605.1 Steroidobacteraceae bacterium
TACGGACCAGAAGCCAAGGCCGCGGCGCAGCAGATCGATTGCTTGCCGTGACCAACGCAGCACCGCGCCGGGAGCTGCACTGCGCGGCTCGATCAGCATGCTTCAGCCGGCAGGGCGCGCTGCGCCCATCGCAGCGGAAGGCGCCATGGGCACCTCGCCGCGCCCGATCATTTCGCCGGCGAGTGCGAGATAAGCCAAGGCTCCGCGCGAATCTTTGTCGTGCAACAACGCGGGTTTACCAAAAGAGGGCGCCTCGGCAAGCCGCACGTTGCGCGGAACGATGGTGCTGAAAACCTTGTCACCGAAGTGCTCAATCAATTGCGCGCTCACCTCGTTTGCGAGGTTATTTCGCGGGTCGAACATCGTGCGCAGCACGCCTTCCACCTGAAGGCCTGGATTTACGGCCTCCTTAATTTGCTCAATGGTGGAAAGCAGTGCGGTCAATCCCTCGAGCGCGTAGTACTCGCACTGCATGGGCACGAGTACGCCATCGGCGGCGACGAGCGCATTGACGGTCAGCATGTTCAGCGAAGGCGGACAGTCGATGAGGATGACATCGAAATCGTCGCGTATGGTCTTCAGGGCATTACGCAATCGAATCTCTCGACCGACTGGCATCGACAACAACTGAACCTCGGCAGCGGTCAGATCTTGATTGGCTGGCAACAAGGACATCACCGGTGACTCGAGCGTGACGAGCGCGTCGCGTGCCGAGCAATCGCCGGTCAATACATCGCCGACGCCTCGCGTAATCGAGGTTTTTTCGACCCCGCAACCCATCGTCGCGTTACCCTGAGGATCGAGATCGACGAGCAACACTCGACGGCGCGTGACGGCAAGTGACGCGGCGAGGTTAACTGCAGTGGTGGTCTTGCCGACGCCGCCTTTCTGGTTGGCGACGGCGATGATGCGGGCCATGGTTAGAGTCTAGCGCAAGCGTCGTCACGCCATCCTGCGCAGCGCAATGACATGTCGCGACTCGGCGAGCCCCGGAATCGATAGATCGCGATCGGTCTCGATGCGCCACCCAGTGGGGAGTCCCTCGCGTTCCGCGCTTTGACGTCGGCCCTTCATCGCCAACACGAGGGTGTTTGGCCCGCATAGGCCGGCCACCTTCTCGAGCAACTCCGGCAAGGGGGCAAAAGCGCGTGTGACAACCGTGTCGTAAACCGTCGAGGGCGTATGGGTCTCGGCGCGGGCATGTATGGCGTGTACGTTGCCGAGATCGAGCGTCCGCGCCGCATGCGCCACGAAGCGCACCTTCTTTCCATTGGAATCGAGCAACGTGAACTGCCGATTCGGATCGGCAATGGCGAGCGGTAGCCCGGGGAACCCAGCGCCCGTCCCCACGTCGATGATGTGCGATCCCTCGAGCAGAAACCAAACGGCAAGACTATCGAGTAGATGCCGGACGATCATGTCGCGACGCTCGTCGATGGCGGTGAGATTGTAGGTTTTGTTCCAACGCGACAACTCATCGAGCAGCGTGAGTAACTTGCGCGCCGCAAGATCATCGAGCGTGACGCCGAGTGATGCAGCGTCCTTGATGAGTGACGTACGCTCCGTATCGATCTCGGATGGCCGCGCGGTGGTGGTCGTCGACATCGCTCGGTCGCTCTGCGATCAACCGCCGATCTTGACGATCGTTCGGCCCGTTATCGTACCTTTCATGTAGGTATCGAATGCGCCGGGAAGCTCGTCGAACGCTATGGTGCGCGTCGCGATTCGATCGAGGTGGCGCGGCTTCAAATCGGTTGCGATTCGATTCCATACGACGAGTCGCATATCGCGCAGTGTGGCCGAAGAGTTGATGCCGAGGAGGTTGACGCCGCGAATGATGAACGGAATGACCGTAGTGTGAAGTTCGGCACTTCCCGCGAGGCCAATGCTCGCGATGTTGCCCCAGTTATCGACGGTTCGAGTGAGCCAAGTGAGCATCTCTCCGCCTACGTTATCGATGGCGCCACCGAAGCGCGCCGTCTCGATAGGTCGCTTGCCGTAGTCGATATCTTTGCTGAGCAACACTTGTGATGCACCCAGCGCCTTTAGATAGTCGATGGCCTCGGGCTTGCTACTCACCGCGATGACTTCGTATCCACGAGCCGAAAGCATATCGATGGCAATGCTGCCGACACCACCGGTTGCGCCCGTCACGACGATCGGACCTTTTGCCGGCGTTTGACCGTTATGCTCCATCCTGTGAATGGCAAGCGCAGCCGTGAAACCGGCTGTGCCAAGCGACATGGCTTTGAAGGCTCCAAAGCCAGATGGCATCGGGATCACCCACTCGCCGTTGAGCCGGGCGTACTCTGAATAGCCGCCATCATGAGTCTCGGAGAGCCCGCAACCTGTAACGAGTACATGATCTCCGCTCTTGTATCGTGCATCGCTCGACGACTCGACGACGCCCGCTAAATCGATGCCGCCGACGAGCGGATATTTTCTGAGAATTTTTCCAGCGCCCGTCGCCGCTAGGGCGTCTTTATAGTTGATGTCGGAGTAGAGCACGCGCACGACGACATCGCCCGGCCCAAGATCATTGATCGTGAGCTGATCGAATCTCGCGATGATTTTTTTGTCGATTTCGTGGATTCGAAATGCCTTGAACGTTTTTTCCATGAGGGTACGTCCTTGCTTAACCGCGGTTTCGGCGTGCAAGCCAAGCCAGCAAGCCATCGGTGTTGAGATCGAGATCTCCACCCAGCCAATGTTCTATGGTGTCATCGTTTGCAGCGCTGCCGAATTGACGCAACTCACGAACGAATATTTCTTTGAGCGCAGCTCGAATAACAGAGCGAGCACTCTCGGCCGGTTCGCTCTCGTGCGATAACGCCGTCGCGACATGCGCCTCGATCATACGGATGAGGTCGGCGCCTATCCGCTCGAGATCTTCGATGCGGGCATAGTGGGTCAGAAAGGCAGCCTTGGGGCGACGCGCGAGAATGCGCCGAATCGAGTCGATGAGCTGCGACGGATCGAATTGGGACGGGCTGGTCGTCGGAACGCCGAAGGCACGTCCCTCTACATCGAACACCCGATAAGAAAGTCCTAAGGTGTCCCCCGTGAATACCGACTGGCTGCCATGATCAAAGAAGGTCTGATGATGTAGCGCGTGGCCAGGCGTATGGATAATTTCGAACTCCCGTCCGCCCAGTGCGAACCGTTGGCCTTCGGTGGTGGATACCACCCGCGACTGCTCTATCGGCAGGAGCTCGCCATACAGGCGATCGTAAAGCTCTCGGCCATATACCGCGATCGAGGCTTCTATGAGCTTTCTTGGGTCGGCCATGTGGGGCGCGCCGCGTGGGTGCACGATGGCTTTGGCGTTCGGTAAAGCCTGCATCAGCTGGCCCGCACCCCCGGCGTGATCGAGGTGAACATGCGTTAGGAGTAACCAGTCGACGTCCTCACGCTTCACGTCGAGCTCATCGAGGGCCGCAAGCATCGCGGGAACCGAGTGCGCGGTGCCGCAATCGATAAAGGCAGCCCGACCCTCGTCGACGACGAGATGGACGGCATCGAAGAGAGGCATCAAGTATTCGGCATCGATGGCATGGATGCCGTGGTCGTAACGGTGGGTGATCATCGCCCGCCCTCCGCGGCGGCATTGGAGTCGTGATAAAGCTGGGGCAACATATCAGACATGACAAAACCTTACACCGAACGCCGTGCCGCTCCCCTAACCCTGCTTTCGGCAGCCATCGTGCTGTTCGCCGGTGTAGCCCACGCACAGTCTCCCGTTCGCGAAACTCGTGGCAATCTTGTACTCGAGGGCATTCCGCCTCACTCGGCTCGTGCACTTGAGACATTGGACGGTTGGCTCGCCGGACGCGGTGCCAATTTCCAAGACTTCATGTCGGACGGGAGCATTCTCATCACCACGCGCTTCGGCGACGCGGATCAAGTGCATCACGTCGCCCGCCCAGGTGCGGCGCGCATGCAGCTGACTTTTGATATCGATCCGTCTGGTGGTGCCAATGCGAATCCTGCGCCTGGATCGCGGAGCTTCCTATTCGCTCGCGATCGAGGCGGCAACGAAAACACCCAGTTCTATTTGCAGAATCTCGATACCCGCCAGACCAAGCTTATGACCGACGGTCGTTCGCGATACGGCGGTGCGCTCTGGTCTCGCGACGGCCAGCGAATCGCTTTTCAAAGCAACGCGCGCAACAGCATCAACCAAGACGTCTACATCGCAGAGATCGACGGCAGCAGTCCACGCCTCATCGTGGCGTCGCAGGGACAGACCTGGACTCCACTCGATTGGTCGGCCGACGGTCAAAGATTGTTGTTACTCGATTATTCCTCGGTCACCGATGCGTCGCTCTACGTAGCGGAGATCTCCACAGGTGCGTTCACTCGCGTACCGCTCTCGGGCGATGCGACAAAGCCTTCACCTCAGAGCGGCATCGGCAACGCACGCTTTTCCGCTGACGGTCAGGGCGTATGGTTCACGGCCGACCTCGGCGGAGAGTTTCGCCAAATCCGTTACGTCGATCTCGCGAGTGGCAGCTTGCGGACGTTAACGTCCGAGCTCTCTTGGGACGTCGACGACTTCGAAGTCAGCGCAGACGGACGATGGCTCGCCTATGTCGCAAACGTCGATGGGTTTAGCGAGCTGTTCGTCGCCGATTTAGGCGCCGGAGTGACGATTCGACCAACAGGCCTACCGGCTGGGATCATTTCCAATCTGCGTTTCGATCGCCAAGGAAAAACTCTGGGAATGAGCATCGAGTCCTCGCAGTCTCCGCGGGACGCCTGGACCTACGACATCGAAAAAGCCGAAGCCACTCGCTGGACGCGCAGTGAGACGGGACTCATCGACCCGACCAGGCTCGTCGCGGCAGAAGTGTTTCGCTATCCGACCTGGGATCGTGTCGGGCGAGTTCAGCGACGAATTCCCGCGCTGATTCACAAGCCGGCGAAGTCGGGTCGGCATCCCGTAGTGATCGACATTCACGGCGGCCCTGAGGGACAGTCGCGACCCGGTTATAGCCCGTTCGCACAGTACCTCGTCAATGAATTGGGCTATGCGGTCATCCAACCAAACGTTCGCGGATCGACGGGTTACGGTCGCAGCTTCACGATGCTCGACAACGGAAGACTTCGTGAAGATTCCGTGAGAGATATCGGTGCGCTACTCGTTTGGATCGCTGCACAACCGGATCTCGATGCCGATCGAGTCGTCGTGATGGGCGGGTCTTACGGCGGATACATGGTGCTTGCCTCGCTCATCGCCTACGGCGATCGACTCAAGGGCGGCATCAACGTCGTCGGAATCAGCAACTTCGTCACCTTTCTGACGAATACCTCCGGCTATCGCCGTGATCTGCGGCGAGTGGAATACGGTGACGAGCGTGATCCGTCGATGCGCGCTTTCCTGCGTCGCATCTCTCCCCTCGAAAGAGCTTCAATGATTCGACGACCGCTACTCGTGGTGCAGGGGCTGAACGACCCGCGCGTCCCGGCGTCCGAGAGCGAGCAGCTCGTGGCGAAAATTCGCGAGCAGGGAGGTGAGGTGTGGTACCTCGCTGCCAAAGACGAAGGTCACGGCTTCCGAAAGAAAGCCAATCGCGACTTCTACCTCAAGACCGCCGTCACGTTCCTGGAGCGACTTTCCGCCCCATAAAAAACGCGCAGCGGAAAAGCTCAGCGCTTCGTGGGTACCGGACGCTTGGAGGTTTCGAGACCCGGGCGCTGCGCCGCGTAGTACGCGGCTAAGGCACGAATGTCCGCAGCAGAGAGCGAGCCGGCGAATCCGGCCATGATCGCGTTCTTGCGTCCGCCCTTCTTGTAATCCGTCAAAGCGCGCGCCAGGTAATCGGCGTGTTGACCGGCGAGCGTCGGATATTGAGGCGTGATACCGATGCCATCGACTCCGTGGCAAGCCACGCAGGTCTGAGCAACGTCCGGAATTTTGCCGACCGGCTTCGAGCCGGCAGCAGGCTCGACCGGAGGGCCGGCGAGGAAGGCAGCCATATCGGCGAGATCCTGGTCTTTCCAGCCCGAAGCGTTGGCGTGCATGGTGGCGTGGCTGCGCTCACCACTTTGGTAGGCCTGCAAGGCCAGAACGAGATACTCGGGATGCTGGCCGCGCAGCTTGGGAACGCTGTAATTGGGGCTGGAGTTTCGGTAGTTGGGAATGCCGTGACAACCCAGACAGGTGTACGCGAGTTTCGCGCCACGCTCGGCGTTACCCGCCGATTGCGCATACGCAGAAGGAGTAGACCACGCCACGACCAAGAAAAGCGCCACGAGGAACTTCGACACCGTAACCCCCGAAACCCGTCGATTCATGCGAAAAACAGGCCGCGATGTTAAGGTTTCGCCGCCCGAATTGCCACCACGTAGGTTGCATGATCGCTCTCATCCAACGCGTCACCGAAGCCAGCGTCACCGTCGACGGCGAGCGACTTGGCGAAATCGGGCCGGGATTACTGGCTTTGGTCGGCGTCCTGCCGAACGATAGCGACGAGACCGCCCAGCGGTTGCTCGAACGCCTACTCGCGTATCGAGTTTTCGCAGACGCTGAGGGGAGGATGAATCTTTCTCTCACCGACACGGGCGGCGGACTACTTCTGGTTCCGCAGTTCACGCTGGCCGCCGATACCCGCAAAGGCAATCGACCCGGCTTCAGTACGACAGCGCCTCCTGAAAAAGCAGAACGCCTGTTCGACCATTTGTGTGCGCTCGCGCGCCGAGCCCATCCCAAGGTTGCTACCGGTCGATTCGGCGCCGATATGAAGGTCGCCCTGATCAATGACGGTCCGGTGACGTTCTGGCTGCAAACCCCGGAAACCGTCTAACATCCGGGTTGTCCAAATCACTAGCCAAGCACGCAGGCTGCAGAGGTCATTATGGGAATCGGAATGCGCGAATTGATCATCATCCTGCTGGTGGTCCTGCTGGTGTTCGGCGCCAAGAAACTGCGCACGATCGGCTCCGATCTCGGCGCGGCAATCAAGGGCTTCAAGAAAGGCATGAACGAGGGTGACGCCGAAGAAAGCCTTAAGCAAATCAAGCAGGAGGCGACGGATGCCGATTTTCCCGAGTCGGCCAAAACGTCCTCGACCGACACGAAACCCTCCGACCGTAACGGCTGAGCGAGCCCGCCGGTCGCGGGCCTGACGAATCATGTTCGAAGTCGGCTTCAGCGAATTGCTGTTGATCATGGGTCTCGCACTACTCGTGCTCGGCCCTGAAAAACTTCCCAAAGTGGTCAGCCAGATCGGGCGATGGATGGGTCGCGCACGCGCCATGGCTCGTCAGTTCCGCGAACAACTCGAGGACGAGACCGCGGAAATCAATCGGCAGCGCAGTACGACGCCACCGACACCCGCCGCGACACCCGCCGCGATGACCACTCCCGACGCCGTCGCACCGGCCTCATCCGAATCTTCGATCGCACCGCCTGCGGATCCAAATAACGCCTCGTCATCGAATGACCCAAGAACCTGAGCAGCTTGCCGAGGGCACATTGATCTCGCACTTGCTCGAGTTGCGCGATCGACTGCTGCGCGCCTTCCTGGCGGTGATCGTGGTGTTCATCCCGATCGCGTTCTTTGCGAACGAAGTCTTTACCTTCGTTGCTCAGCCTCTCATCGATCAATTACCGGAAGGCGCCTCGCTCATCGCCACGAGCGTGATCTCGCCTTTCATGACGCCTTTCAAGCTGGCGTTTTTCGTCGCGCTTTTCCTCGCGATGCCTTTCGTGCTGTATCAGGTGTGGGCTTTTGTCGCACCAGGGCTCTACCGACACGAAAAAAAGTTTGCGTTTCCGTTGCTCGTCTCTTCGATTTTTCTTTTTTATGTCGGTATCGCTTTCGCGTACTTCGTCGTGTTCCCGGTGATGTTTCAGTTTTTCGCGAATACGACGCCCGAGGGCGTAACGATGATGACCGACATCGCGAGTTACATGGATTTCGTACTGACGATGTTCCTGTGCTTCGGTCTCGCCTTCGAAGTGCCGGTGGTCGTGGTGTTACTCGTGCTGACCGGCCTCGTCAAAGTCGAAAAGCTGGCCGAGATCCGCGGCTATGTGCTCATCGGAATTTTCGTCGTTGCGGCGCTGCTCACGCCGCCCGACGCCATTTCTCAGACCATCATGGCGGTCCCGATGTATCTCTTGTATGAAGGGGGCCTCGCGATGGCGCGACTCATGAATACGATGCGGACACCCGCATGACGACGAATAACAAAGATTAGAGGGGGAAACATGGACAACACGAAAACCTTTCTCGGCCATCCGCGTGGACTCGCCACACTATTTTTCACCGAGATGTGGGAGCGCTTCAGCTATTACGGCATGCGTGCCCTGCTCGTGCTATTCCTCGTCGACGCCATCGCGCGCGGCGGCCTCGGGCTCGACGATAAAACGGCCACCGCCATCTACGGCCTTTACACCGCGGCCGTCTATGTCGTGGCTTTGCCTGGAGGCTGGATCGCAGATCGACTGATCGGTGCGCAAAAAGCCGTTTTGTACGGGGGCATCCTGATCTCCCTCGGGAGCTTCGGATTGTGGCTGTCACAAACTGCGCAGATGTTCTATCTCGGGCTGATCGTCATCATCCTGGGCGTCGGTCTACTCAAACCAAACATCTCCGCACTCGTCGCCGATCTTTACCCTGAGGGCGGCGGTCGCCGCGATGCCGGCTTCACCATCTTCTACATGGGCATCAACATCGGTGCGTTCATTGGGCCGCTGATCACAGCTTGGCTCGCCCAGGTCTACGGCTGGCGCGTCGGCTTCATGGCCGCGGGTGTCGGCATGGCGCTCGGCGTACTGCAGTTCGTAATGACTCGCCATCATCTCGGCGGAGCGGGGGCGCGTCCTCATACGGCTGCCGGAGCCGATTCCTCTGTCGCGTGGCGCAGTCTGTGGATTGGTACGGCGATCACCGCCGTGTTGGTCGCCCTGCCGTTCCTCGGCGTCGTACAAGTGTCTCCGGTGCAGCTGTCGGACTATGGCATCGTGGTGATCATCGGAATGGCAGTGCTCTTTTTTCTTTACTTGCTCTTCCTCGCAGGGCTTGATGCCATCGAGAAAAAGCGTGTGCTCGTCCTCGTCGTACTGTTCGTTGCCTGCGCGCTGTTCTGGTCGGGCTTCGAGCAGGCTGGCTCGTCACTGAACCTCTTTGCAGAGCGCTATACCGATCGTGTCATCGGAGCATTCACGGTTCCGGCCGGGTGGTTCCAATCTCTAAATGCGATTTTCATCGTCGTGTTCGCGCCGGTGTTCTCCGCAATGTGGGTATCGCTCGCACGCCGTAATCTCGATCCCTCGACGCCCGTAAAGTTTGCGCTGGGCCTCGTCGGCATGGCGCTCGGCTTCCTCGCCATGTTCGTCGCAGCACGCATCGTTGCGGATGGCCTTCCGGCCGCGGCGTACTGGCTCGTGCTCACTTATCTGCTGCACACCTTCGGCGAACTTTGCCTCTCTCCGGTTGGGCTCTCGTCCGTGACCAAACTCGTGCCGCAGCGATTCGTTGGACAAAGCCTCGGTATCTGGTTTCTCGCGGCATCACTCGGCAACCTCATCGCCGGTCGGATCGCCGGTGAGTTCGATGCGGAAAATGTCTCGGCGATGCCCGGGCAGTATCTCGATATCTTCTGGTTCGGGATGATCGCCGCTTTGGTTCTGCTCGTAATCAGCCCAGTCGTGCGACGCTGGATGGGCGGCGTCTCGTGACGCCTGTATCGACTCTGCCGCCGCAGTTGACGCTGCGCGCCGTCGTCCTCGCGATCATCCTTGCGATGATCCTCGCGGCTGCGAACACCTATCTCGGCTTGTTCGCAGGGATGACCATCGCGTCGGCGATTCCTGCGGCGGTGGTCTCGATGGCCGTGCTCCGCCTCTTCGGAGGTGGCGGCATCCTCGAGAACAATATCGTGCAGACCGGTGCGTCGGCTGGCTCGTCGATTGCATCGGGTGTGATCTTCACGATTCCGGCGCTCGTCATCCTCGGGTTCTGGCAAGACTTTCAATACTCGTGGGTGCTCGCTATCGCAGGTCTCGGCGGCATACTGGGTGTGCTGTTTTCGGTACCGCTGCGTCGTGCACTGATCGTTGAGCAGAAGCTCGCGTTCCCCGAGGGTCAGGCTGCGGCCGAGGTACTCAAGGCTGGTGAGAACCCTTCGCAGGGCATCCGCATTTTGGGTGTGGCAGCGCTCGGCGGTGCGTTCGCCAAACTCGCAGCGGGCAGCGGTCTCAAGCTCATTCCGGATACCGCAGCGAGCGCCGGATTCTTTGGAAAGTATCTGGGTTTCGTCGGGACGAATCTTTCGCCGGCCCTACTTGCTGTCGGTTATATCGTCGGGCTCAACGTGGGCATCGTCGCGCTCGCCGGCGCGATGATTTCTTGGAACATCGCGATCCCCTTTTACGTCGCCAACGTGCTGCCGACTAATATCGAGCTCGCACAGGCTGCTGCTGGTCTGCCGGCAGAGGATCTCGCCGGACTCATCTGGTCGAAGCAAATTCGTTACCTCGGCGTAGGTGCGATGCTCGTCGGTGGTGTGTGGGCGCTGGTCTCACTGCGTCACTCGCTTGTATCGGGCGTACGCAGTGGTCTTGCCGCAGCGCGCGCAAGTGCCGCAGGCCAGGTGATTGCACACACCGAACAAGACTTGCCGATGAAGTCGGTGCTGATCGGCATTCTCCTCTTTACGCTGCCGCTGTGGGCACTCTACGAAACCATCGTCGGATCGCTCGGCGTCAGCCTGCCGATGACCGTCATCATGATCGTCACCGGTTTTCTCTTTTGCTCGGTGTCTGCCTACATGGCGGGTCTCGTCGGCTCATCGAACAACCCCGTTTCGGGCATCACCATCGCAACGATTCTGTTCTCCGCCGTAGTGCTGCTCATGCTCATGGGGCGCGACAGCGAAATCGGGCCTGTTGCCGCCATCATGATTGGCGCCGTCGTCTGCTGCGCAGCCTGCATCGCGGGCGACAACCTGCAAGATCTGAAGTGCGGCTACATCGTTGGTGCGACGCCATGGCGTCAGCAGGTGATGCTCGGCATCGGCGCAGTAAGTAGCGCGCTCGTCATGGCGCCGGTGCTCAATCTGCTGGCGCAGGCCTACGGCATCGGTGTACCGACCGCGGAACATCCGAACCCATTACTTGCGCCACAAGCCACGCTGATGGCGTCGGTATCCAAAGGCCTATTCGGCGGCCAGTTACCGTGGGGGATGATCGCCATCGGTGCTGCGATTGGCGTCGGTATCATCATCGTCGATGAAATCCTGAAGGCTCGTGGGTCGACGTTCCGCACACCTGTGCTCGCCGTCGCCGTCGGCATTTATCTTCCGATCGAGCTGATGACGCCAATCTTCCTCGGCGGTTTGATCGGCTTTATCGCTGATCGCAGCATGCGTAAAGCCGGCTGTGCAGAAGCTGATCTCGAGCGTCGTGGTCGCAAAGGATTGTTGTTCGCCGCCGGGATGATCACGGGTGAAGCGCTCATGGGCATCGCTATTGCAGTCCCGATCGTCACATCCGGTAGTGCGGACGTCCTCGCACTTCCTGAATCGATGCACTTCGGTGAATGGCTGGGTCTCATCGTGCTCGCCGTGTTGGGTTGGATGATGTATCGAACGGCAACCCAAGCGGATACCCACGCGGCGTGACCGAAGATCTCGCGGCCTCGCGAAAGACGAAAGTTCTCGTCTCGTTCGCGATCGTCTACCTCGTTTGGGGTTCGACCTACGTCGTCACGAAAATCGGTGTCGATCGGCTACCGCCGTTCTCGTTCGCCGCCGTGCGTTTTCTCATCGGCGGCGTTCTGCTGTGGTTCGTCGCCAGGCTGCTTGCGCGCAGTCGTGGCCTGCCGCTCATGCCGGTCATTCCGAAGCAGGAATGGCGCGGTCTTTTAATCGTCGGTTTTTTTGCCGTGTTCGTGTCGAACGGTGCGGCTGTCTGGGGGTTGCAATACATCCCTTCCAACCTCGCTGCCTTACTCAACGTCACGTCTTCTTTTTGGATTCCGATTCTGGGTATGTTCGGGGCGAGAGCACAGTCCATCAGTGGACGCGTCGCCATCGGACTGATCACAGGATTCGCCGGAACCGTATTGGTCGCGTGGCCGGGCA
>JBIIHO010000209.1:0-3762 GCA_044235605.1 Steroidobacteraceae bacterium
GTCGTGTCGCAATGAGATCTCGAAGGATCGACACGTCTTGTTCGTCGTACGTCCACGACCGGCCGAGCGCCCGGTACATCCGCCACCCGAAAGGGGGCAATACTTTGTGCAGGAAAAAACGGCGCAGCGGTTTTCGGGACCGCGCGGGTGTATTCGCCGTACTCAAAGATTTGGATGTCGGATCGGTCAAGGTGTTCAGGTGTCGCCGGTTCCGCGACCCTTGCGGCCGCCCGAAGCATGCGCATTGGCGAATGCACCGCTCGCCATCGCGCCGATGAGCGAGAGTTCGCCCGCAAGAGCGACCACCGCGCAAATTTCCGCGAATTTCGCGGCTGTGCCCGGGCCGGTGCAACCCAGCATGGCGAGACACTCTCGGGCCGTTGGAAGAAAAGTTCCTCCGCCGACAGTACCGACGATGAGATTAGGCAACGTGACGGAGGCATACAGATCGCCAGAGGCCGTGACTTCGAAGCGCGTGATCGAAGTGGTGGCTTCGGAAACGCAGGCGACGTCTTGGCCGCAGGCGATGAAGAGTGCGGCAAGACCGTTTGCGACGTTGCCCTGCAAGCCCACCGCACCCGTTTGAGCCGCGCCTGCAATGGCCTGATCCCAACAGCGCGCCATCGCTGCGGGGTCGGCACGCCAGTAACGGCTGACGGTCCGCGCCGGAATGATGATCTCTGCCGAGGCGTTACGTCCGCGCGCGCCAAGGAAGGCTTGCGCCGAGGAGCGCTTGTCGCCCGACAGAGCGGATTCGAGCAGCCAGCTCACAGGCTGAGCGGGCATGCTCGGCAGTAGTTGCTGACAAACCGCCTGAGTGGCGAGCGTCACCATATTTTGACCAGCGGCATCGCCGGTCGAGTATTCGAGCATCAAATAAACGGTATTGCCGAGCACCGAAATCTTTTGGCCTTGCAGTCTGCAGAAGCGCGAGGTCGACGCCGCAGCCTTTTGCATCGACTCGAACTGAGCCGGCAGCCAATCCGCGACTCGCATCGCGGTGGGCAGGTCGGCGAATTCGAAGCAGGGTGCGCGGCCCACGAGTTGTCGGCTGCAGGCTGCGTTGGCACCGCCACAACGATTGATGACGTTGAAGGCGTGCTGGAACGAAGCGACGAGCGTGCCCTCGGTGGTGGCGAGAGGGACCATGAAATCGCCCGAGGCATACCGACCTTTGATGTTTATCGGGCCAGCAACGCCTAGCGGCATCTGTGCGTAACCGATGAATCCTTCGATGCTACCGGCGAGTTTGTCGGGTTCGAGCTCGGGAGCAACACCACACAGAGCGTCGATCTCGAGACCCTGCTCGCGAAGTCGGATGCGGCGCTCGTCTCGCGCTTCGCGCGAGGCGTCCGTCGTGGCGGGAAGTCGGCGTGGGCCGCTGCGGGTCTCCTCAGTCATTTCGACATTTTGAGCGCCAGTGCACGTGGCAGCAAGCAGGATCGTCTGCGTGCCGACCCGTCCTGCGGGATAATGTCGCCGAGTCGTTTTCGAGTATCGTTTTTGGAGGTCTCATGCACCCTTTCCCGCACATCTACACGGTCAGCGCCTCAGCTGGCGTCTCCGGCGCGGTCAGCCTCGATTCACCGGGCTTGTCCACTATTCCGAGCGAGCCGCCTGTGGAGTTCGGGGGTCCGGGGGACAAATGGTCGCCGGAGACCTTGCTGACAGCCGCACTCGTCGATTGCTTGGTGCTCAGTTTCCGGGCCGTAGCCGCAGCGTCACGCTTCGAGTGGCTGCATCTCGATTGCAAGGTCGAGGGTAAGCTCGATCGGGTGGAGCGAGTGAGTCAATTCACTGAGTTCACCGTTCACGCAACGCTGACGGTACCGGTCGGAGCCGATCATGACCGCGCACGTACATTACTCGCGAAAGCCGAGCAGGTTTGCCTGATCTCGAGTTCACTCAAGGCGAGCAAGCACCTCGAGATCAACGTCGTCAACGGCTGAGTCGTTCTTTGCCCAGCATCAGGGCGCGGATGCGCTCTGGTGCGACGAGGTGGCAGTAGTGATTGCCGCGGAAGCTCTTCGGCATCATCTTCCATCGCCAGTCTTCCCACTCGGCGAACAGCGCTGACGCGCGAAGATGTAGTTTGCCGTCGCTACCGAGATACGCCTCGGCGGGAGAGCCGATCCAGCCCGAGCCGGTGTAACTCGTGGTGTCGGTATCGAGCATGACTTGGTGGGGTGCGAACGCCGACGATGCGCGCGTTTGGCTATCGACCGTTGCCCAGAGCTGAACCACCATTTCACGATGTACGTCGCGACAGCTGCGTGGAGGCAAGGCTGGGTCGCGTGCGGCGGAGGCTCCATGCTCGGCGCGAAGGTGATCGGCACTCTTGGTTTTGCACGAGATACCAAGCAAGCGCCCGTCGGGAGCGCGTTCTGAAAATTGCTGAGTCTCGGCGGGGTTCGCACTGGCCTTCGACTCAGTAAAGGCCTCTTTGGTCGTATGGATTTTATTGGCGAGCTGCAAGGGTGTAACGACCAACTTGCGCTGAACGATGGTGCAGAAGTCACGGTGACTCGAGGCCAGCGACGCGGCTGTGGGGTTGGCAGATGCCCAAAGATTACCGCCCGATACTGAACCGAGTAGCGAGAGCGCGACGATCAAGGCTGAATACGCGGACTGGATCACGCTTTTCATGGAAGCCTTCCCTGATACCTTCGGATTTGCAGGGAGTTTATCATCGGGTCATGCGAAAGCCCTTGTTATCCCAGGTGATGTCACTCGATCCAGCGACGATCGATGAGCTCTATGGCCTCGAGCCGGTGTTCGAGCCCGGGGTTAACACGGCTGCGACCTCAGAGCTTGGGGTTTTCGTCGAGCTGCAGTGCCCATGGTGCGGTGAACCTTACGGTTCGATGTTGGACCTCACCGATGCGTCCCGAAGCTATATCGAAGATTGTCAGGTGTGCTGCAGGCCGATCGAAGTGAGACTCGAAGTCAGCGAGCGCGGCGAACTCGAGCAGGTTTCGACGAGTCGGGTCGATTGAGCGGCACGGTCGGCGTGAGGCCGGATGAAAAGAGCTCGGTTCGCGCCGCCTCGGTGATGCTCGCGACAGCCGGATGTTTGATCCGACGCTCGGTCGATATGGCATAAAACCTGGCTTTTGGTTCGTCGATGCAGCCGAAGCTCACCACGCCGTACTGTCTAAGAATTTCACCCTCGATCGCGAGCGGCGCGGCGAATGCGCCGACGCCGTGTTGAGCGAAAGTCTTAACCAGCGCGCTGTCGTCGAGTTCGCCGACAACGCGTGGGGTGACGCCTTGACGCTCGAACCACGCGTCGAGCACTCGTCGATTGGCGCTTCGGTCGGTGGGTAAGAGCATGGGCGCGTCGTTCAAGCTATTTGGAAAGTCGGGTTGCAGCCTGGCGGCCAGGGACTTGGCCGCAAAGAAACCGATCTCCGACTCGCCGAGCAAATGGCTGAAAGCTTTGATCGGTGTATCGGTTGGCGCAGCGCTCGTTGCGAGCACAAGGTCGAGTCGGTGCGCCGCGAGGTCGGTCATGAGAGCAGGCAAAGGGGCTTCATGGCAGGTCACGTGAAATCGACCATCACCCGAAAGTAGCGGTTCGAGTACACGAAAGGTGACAAGTTTGGGAACCGCGTCGGCGACGCCGATCGAGACGGCGCGACTACCTTGTGTCCGGGCGCCTCGCAGCACACTCGCAAGTTCGAGGCCCTTAGGAAAAATTTCCTCGGCGTAGGCGTAGGTGATGCGGCCGAGCTCCGTCGGGACGAGCCGACGTCCTTGGCG
>JBIIHO010000021.1:0-12034 GCA_044235605.1 Steroidobacteraceae bacterium
CTCCTGAAGCTGCTTCGTGATTTCGTTCCGGCCGTCATCGAGTTTAAGAAGATGAACGCCGGCCGTACGCTGCGGCAGAAAGTCAATGCTTTGATGAACGAGACGCCGACTTCGGGCCGTCTGCATCATCAGCTCGATCTGATCTTCGTCATGATCATCATTTCGAGCGTCTTGGCCGTTTTTCTTGAGACGATTCCATCTATTCACGATCCTCTCAAAACAGAGTTTCATTGGTTCGACACGATATCGATCTCAATATTTACGATTGAATATCTATTACGTCTTTACGCCGCACCGGAGCGAGATCCGACCCGTTCAGGAGTTGCAGGTCGTCTCCACTTCATGAAAACGCCCGGCAGTCTCATCGATCTGATTGCTATCCTGCCGTACTATCTGCAATTCATCTTGGCCGTGGATTTACGTTTCATTCGGATATTGCGAGTGCTCCGAGTTCTCAAGCTCACACGCTATAACACAGCGCTGACTACCTTCAGCATGGTGCTAAACCGTGAGAAAAGAGCTTTTTCGGCAGCGATGTTTATCACTGTGCTGATCACCATCTTGTCGGGCGCGATCGTTTACGAATTTGAGCATGCGGCTCAGCCAGAAAAATTCGATACGATGCCGCGCGCGATGTATTGGGCTGTCATCACCCTAGCGAGTGTCGGCTATGGCGATATCTCGCCGGTGACGCCTATCGGACAGGCATTTACCATGTTCCTCGCGATTCTCGGCATCGGCATCGTAGCGCTTCCGGCAGGCATTCTGGGGTCGGCCTTTTCCGATCAATTACACCAGCAGCGTGAGCAGATGCTGAAAGCCGTTGAAGATGCTTTTGCCGACGGCGTGCTAACCGAGAAAGAGGCCGTTGCTCTAGAAGAAGAACGAATTCGGTTACACCTAACCGAGGAGCAGTTTGACCTTCTGAAACGGCGTGCGATGGCACGCCACGCAACGGAGATGACGGCGGCTCATACCGTTTACAAAGCGTCCGAGAAGGTGCGACAACTGCGCGAGGCTTTGCACATGTTGCCAGTCGACACCGCAATCGCAGAAATCGACCGACTCAACCTGCCCGATGCTGAAAAAGCGGCACTTCGGGTGCTCCTGCGATAATCAGCGCGATGGGTTGGCGAGCGAATCCAGGCTTTCCTTAATCGGGTAGAGGTCTCTGGATGTTGAAGCCACGAGATTTTGGACAAACGACTGAACGTATCGCTTGTCGAAATCCATCAAGCTGTCTATGCCAAGCACCAAGACAGACCACGACAGCCTGCCGCGCTGAAAGCGTACGAGATACTCAGGCCTTGAGCCATGGGCCGGCATCGAGAAAATAGAAAGCCGGTCATGAGGCAGTTGCGGCGGAACTGAGGTCGAGGTAGCGGAATGATAATCCGCGAGCAAGGAAGTATTTTCCTCGAGTTTCTCTGGCTCAGTATTGAGCAATCGTCGCAGTCGGTCAGGGATGATCGCGACGCCGAGTTTGCCGTCTGAATAGGTCAGAATCTGCATCGTCAGCCCTCCGGAAGCCGAACCTCGATTTCAATCCGACGATTGAGCGCTCTGTTTTGTGGCGAGTCGTTTGCTGCCACCGGCTTGGTATCGGCAAAACCCTGGGCCTCGATCCGAGCCGGATCAAAACGTCGTGCCGTGACCAACTCTCTCACCACGGACACAGCGCGTGCAGCCGAGAGATCCCAGTTGTCGCGATACTTGACCGTTCGGATCGGAACGTTGTCCGTATGACCGCCGATGATGACCCGCGAATTCGTAGAGTTGGCGACATCGCCGATTTTTTCGATGATTTGGGAGGCGAGAGGCGTCAATGCCGCATCGCCTGTGGCGAAAGCGCCGCCTGACCCGATTTTCACGGTTACCGCTCCGTCTTTTCTTTCGACTTTGACAAGCCCATCCTTGATCTCGCCGGCGAATGCCGCTTCGAAGGCTTTTGCAGCTGCCTCAACTTTTTCTGCAGAGCCGCCGCGCTTGCCGGAACTTCCTTCGGTTTGGCCTGCGGCAGCTTTCGATTCCATCGACGAAATCAATGCTTGCGTGGCGCCGGTGACCGCCACCTCGCTTTGAAGCTCATCGGACACTGCGCTCACTTTCTTGACGCCTGTCGCGATCGCCTGAGCGGCGATGAGGCGCTCTGTACGAGACGCATTTTCTTTGGCATCGAATTCGACGGTCACCCTCGTCGATGTCGCTTTTACGTTCGCGACGCCCGAGGCGATTTCCGCCGCGAGCGCCGCTTTGAGTTTCGCAGCATCCTGCTCGATAGAATCCGGGGCGCTACCACCTTGGGCACCAGGGCGCTCAGAGTCGACCGGACGACGTCCTGCGGCTTCGAAAACTGCCTCGGTACGCAAGTCTTGATCCTTATCGCGAACCTCGATCTCTGGCTGGGTGGTATCCGTCGTCTCCTGCTTCAAATTATCTACGAGCGCCATTGTTGGAGACGGAGAGAAGCTGAGAGACAGTATGGTCGTTCCTTTGGGTTGCTCGACTACCGGAACATCGCGCTGGACGCCGAACGCGTTATTCATGCTTCCCGAAATCTGCTTGAACTTCGGTACGTTCATCTCGGCGAAGGACAAAATCAGCACGAAAAAGCACAGCAAGAGCGTTGCCATGTCCGCGAAGGTCGCCATCCAAGCGGGTGCGCCAACGGGACACTCAGGGCATTTCTTGGGCGGTGGCGCATCGTCAGCAGCAGGTTTCGCGCGTACCGCGCCGCTGCCGATCTCGTTTTCACCCTCGGCATCGTCGTCCGGAGTCACCTCACTCGCTATGACGCTCATGACTCAGATCGCTAGGCTTTAGCGAGTTTCTTTTGAGTCGCAGGCGGAAGAAGAGCGAGTATCGAGTCGCTGATATTTCGCGGATTCTCGCCACGTGCAATACCTTTTAGACCGGTCAACACGGCCTCGCAATACACGGCTTCTTCGTTATGGTAAATCTTCAGTTTGTTGGTGATCGGTCCGGCAACAACGTTGGCGATGAAGGCGCCATACAACGTTGTCAGCAGAGCGACGGCCATCGCCGGACCGATGGATTTCGGGTCCGACATGTTGCCGAGCATCTGCACGAGACCGACCAGAGTACCGATCATTCCCATCGCTGGCGCGACATCGATCCATCCCTGCCAGGCGGCGATGACTGCGCTGTGTCGGCGTTCGCGAGCTTCGATATCCGTCCTGATACGACTGGAGATCGTTCCCTCATCGAGACCGTCGACGAGCATCATCAATCCCATTTTTAGGAATTTATCGCTGGACTCTGCCGCCTTCGGTTCTAGGGCGAGAAGGCCTTCTTTTTTTGCGATTTGGGCGAATTCCGGAAACTGTTCAACAAGGGGTTCGAGTTTTGGAGTGCCAGGGAAAAAGGCCTTCACTGCTGCCGTGAGGTGGCCAATGAACTCCGGGAGGGTATGTCGGGACATGACGACTGCCACCGTGCCGCCGATGACGATCGCAACCGAGGGAATATCTACGAAGGCGCCGAGAGATCCTCCGAGCAAGATGGCCCAGACGATGATGCCGATCGCCCCTAAAAGTCCGACTAGTGTTGCGATATCCATTATTCAGAGCCCCTCGTCTATCCCGTTCAGCATAGGCGACGCTATGATCCACGACAGTCCGGTTCAGTGCGACAGGTACTTTGGAATCGAGCGCAACTGAGTTTGGTAAGTCGGCTCGTCGAGAAAAACCTTGTGGTGGAAACCATGAAAAAACATCCGCCAGACGGACAAAAAAGAGTAGTGACCCGGGGGTATTGGCGGGGCATTTTGCTTGCTGCTTTTTGTTTCTCTCTTGCCGAGGCGTCGGCGAAAAGTGCCGACCCTACGCCGACCCAGCTCCGACAATTCACCATCACCGATGAAAAAACCGGTCTCGAATGGCTTCGCTGCACCGTTGGGCAACGATGGAACGGCTTTCGATGCATCGGCGTCGCAAAGGTGATGACCTGGGATCAAGCGCAGCAGGCCGCTGCAAGTGCCAGCAAAGAGCTGGGCGGCGAGTGGCGGTTACCCAGCGTCGACGAATTGCAGACGCTTCTCTGCGCCGATTGCTCACCACCTAAAATCAATCAAAGGTTATTCCCTAATACACCGGCGGCCCCGTTCTGGACTTACTCCAAAGCACCGCTTTCGATCGGTCGCTATTGGACCGTCAATTTCTTCACGGGCCACCTTTTCGGGCGCAACACCGTAGAGATGGAGCGATACGTGCGATTGGTGAAGTCCGTTCCGCCACGGCAGACCAAGCAAGTACCATGAAGGCGTTATTCAGTTCGAATTGCCGTGTCTGCGCAATCGTCCGAATTCATGTCGCGCTGGTTTTCGGGGTACTCGCGGCGTGGCGACTGCGCCCCGAATGGTTCACGTTGGCAAAAGATGTGCCTGTACAGCATTGGGTAGCGATCGGCGTCTTGGTGGCTGTCTTTACCATCTTTTTGTTTAAGACTTTTAAGCACTACCGACAATCTAAGCCGAAAGACTCAGATCATGGCAGGCTGCCTGGTTCGCAGAAGTAGACGCCTACCGCAGTGCGCGCCACTTTTATATTGCCTCGAATCGCGTGACCACCGACCTACCTCGACTGTCCAAGCGCTTAAGCGAACTTGGGCTCTGTTCCCGGCGCGAGGCCGAAGATTGGATCGTCAACGGCTGGGTGCGCGTCGATGGCGTAGTCGTCGATGTGCTCGGTTCGCGAGTCAGTCGCGACGCGAAAATAGAGATCGATCGTCGTGCGCGTGAGCAACAGAGCGAGCTCGTCACCATCCTTCTGAATAAACCGATCGGCTACGTGTCGGGTCAGGCGGAGGAGGGCTACGAACCGGCAACCGTTTTGATTCGACCCGAGAATCGCTGGAAAGGGGATGACTCGGGTCGACGCTTCGATCCGAAGCAACTATTCGGCTTGGCGCCCGCAGGGCGACTCGACATCGATTCGACGGGGCTCATGGTGTACACCCAGGACGGCCGAATCGCAAAGCAATTGATTGGCGGGAATGACGTCGAGAAGGAGTATCTCGTTCGTGTGCAGGGCGTTCTCTCGGACGACGGACTCCGTCGTTTGCGCCATGGTTTGACGCTCGATGGCGTCAAACTCAAGCCCGCCCAAGTTATGTGGCAGAACGAAGATCAGCTTCGCTTTGGCTTGCGGGAAGGACGAAAGCGCCAGATTCGTCGGATGTGCGAGATGGTAGGCCTGAAAGTGACAGGCTTGAAGCGCATACGGACGGGTCGAGTGTTATTAGGCGCGCTGCCGGTCGGGCAGTGGCGCTTCCTGCGCGACGATGAGGGATTTTAGTTGCTCGCTCCGGGGCGAGAGAGCTCATACGCGCAGATATTCACCGCGGCCGCGAGATTAAGCGATTCGATTTTTTGCGCTCCGGGAATCGAAAACGCCGAACCTCTTAATTGCTCAATGATTTCTTTTGGCAACCCCTGGGCTTCGTTACCGAACACGTAAGCATCGAATTGTCTGAAGGTTGAGGCGGTGATGGGTGTGCCCTCCAGATCAAGCAGTGCTAGCCGTGGGTAGCGTGATTGCAAGGTTTTTAGTGGGACCTCGCGTTCGACGGGAACGTGGAACAAGGCGCCCATGCTCGCGCGTACGACTTTCGGGTTGTAGAGATCGGCGCTTTGAGGCGACAGCAGACATCTGAAGTTCCCGAACCACGCCAAGGTGCGTAAGAGCGTGCCCAGATTTCCGGGGTCCTGCACTTCGTGTAGGTAGAACACACGTTCGCCTACGCAAGGCGGTGTCGGCTCCACCACAGGAACGACTGCGATGATGCCTTGAGGGCTACGGGTGTCGCTGAGGGCGGCCATTTGCCGGGCACTGACCCGTTGGAGTGATAACTCTGTAGGCCAGGGTTTTGGAAGTTTTTCCGACTCGTACTCGTATGTGACGATGATTTTCGACGCAGCGAGCGCGGGTGTGTGCGGCAAAGCGCGGATCAACTCGAGGACCAGGTGCTCACCCTCGGCCAGATAAAGACCGAGCTGATCTCGATTCTCTCGGTGACGCAGCTTCTTTAGATCGTCGAAGGTCATGATTTTCGCTAGTCTATCTCCATCATGGCCCGATCCAAGAGCAGCGGCAGTTGGTTGCGCCGACACGTGACCGACCCCTACGTCAAACTTGCCCAGAAAGAGGGCTATCGTTCGCGTTCGGCCTACAAGCTGATCGAACTCAATGAGAAAGATCGTTTGTTGCGCCCCGGGCAATGGGTCATGGATCTGGGCTCAGCCCCGGGGGGGTGGTCTCAGGTCGCCGCCCGAGCGGTCGGTGCCAAAGGGCGGGTTCTGGCAACGGATATTCTGTCGATGGATCCGATAAAGGGAGTCGATTTTATTCAGGGCGACTTCACCAGCGACGAGGTGGTGAAGCAGATTCAGGACTGGCTCAAAGGTGAGAAATTCGATTTGATCATCTCCGATATCGCGCCCAACTTGAGCGGCATCGACTCGGCCGATCAGGCACGATCGATTTACTTTCTGGAACTGGCCCTCGACACTGTGCGCCTCGCGCTGAAGCCCGGAGCAGCGTTCATCGCAAAAATGTTCCAAGGCCAAGGCTCGGACGATTACGTCAAAGAGCTTCGAAAGAGTTTTCAGAAAGTATCGATTCGAAAACCGAAGGCTTCTCGTCCTGAATCGAGAGAGGTTTATATTGTCGCCAAAGAGTTCAAGGGATGACTGAGCGCGATGCGCGTATCCATTACTACTGAAACGTATGACCGCCGAAGTGCAAGCGTTTGCGCTCGAGTCTCCGCGATGGTTATCGCGAGCACCACACTCTTTTTTGCTGGATGCGCTTCGGTGGATATCGAAAGAGGGGTCGCTAACGTCAATCGTGAGTTCCGCGATTTCACCGGCGGAGATTTGCGGCTTTCGCGAGCAGTCGCTGTCGACGAAAAGGCTCTAAGTAGTCTTCTTGATCAGCCCGTCACTCAAGAGTTGGCGGTACGTATCGCCCTTATGCATAGTCCCGTGTTCCAGGTGATGCTGAACGAGTACTGGGGAAATGCAGCAGGAGCGATGCAGGCAGCTCGCCTCCCCAATCCTGTTTTTGCATTTGAGCGCCTTCGAGGCGGTGACGAACTTGAGATCGGTCGATTACTGTCGATCGGCATAATCGATCTTCTGTCGCTGCCGCAGAGACGAAAGATCGCCACACAACGTCGACTCGCGGAGGAGTGGAAGCTTTCGGGTGAGGTCGTCGAAAAAATCACCAAGGTGCGCAAGAGCTGGGTCAGAGCCGTCGCCGCCCAACAGACTGCAGAGTATGCGGAACAGGTCTTCGAGAGTGCCGAAGCAAGCGCTGAACTCGCACGTCGCATGGAAGCTGCCGGGAATTTCAATCGCATCACGCGCGCGCGTCAGCAAGCCTTCCATGCGGACGCCACCGCTCAATTAGCCGTCGCGCGACAAGAGTCTCTCGCGCGCCGGGAGGAGTTGATCCGGGAGCTCGGCTTGGACGACGAGGCGGCAAAGGAGCTTGTGTTGCCGTCGACGTTACCGTCTTTGCCAGATGCTGCGCTGTCGGCGGAAGAGGTCGGTCAGCTGGCCAAAACGGCTCGACTCGATTTGCAGTGGGCGCGATATCAGTTCGAATCCGCCCGTGCCGCGCAGGGTTTGACTGGGATCACGAGTTGGGTCGACGTGGAGGTCGCCGGTCGGCGAGACAGTATCTTCGATGACGGTAGCGGCGCACGAGAGACCGTCAGGGGTTACGAAGTTGAATTAAGACTGCCCGTGTTCGATATCGGCGATCTCGAGAGAGCGGCCATGAACGCTGAGACGATGGCGGCCTTCAATCGGTATGACTCAGTACGTCGGGCTGCCGGGTCGCATCTACGAGAACATTACGCAGCCTATAAGACTGCTCACGACCTCGCCATACATCATCGGGATGAAATCGTACCTTTACGAAAAACAATCTCTGAAGAAAATCTACTTCGGTATAACGGTATGCTGATCGGGGTTTTTGAGCTTCTAGCAGACTCACGCGAACAAATTTCTGCAGTGATGTCTTCGATTGCGGCGCAGCAGCAGTTTTGGCTTGCAGATGCAGCGCTTAGGGCCTCGGTGGTCGGTCGGCCGCAAGGCGTTGAAATCATGGCGCCGCGCGGCGCAGTGAATACAGATCGAGCCGGGGGACACTGAGCATGAAATCCAGACGGGATTTTTTCGCTTTTGCCGGAATCACGGGCGGTGCGCTTGCAGCAGGCAGTGTGGCACGCGCCGCAATGGTCAGGCTGCCCGAGCCTGTCGTCGAAACCTCTGCAGCGACACGGCCGCCTTTACAGCCGACGGCGGGCCGACCGTACCGACCGGTCGTCACCCTCAATGGTTGGACATTACCGTTTCGTATGAATCGTGGTGTCAAAGAATTCCATCTGATTGCCGAGCCTGTAGTGCGTGAGTTTGCGCCAGGATTCAAGGGAAATCTTTGGGGCTATAACGGACAAAGCCCTGGCCCCACCATCGAAGTAGTCGAGGGCGATAAGGTACGAATATTCGTCACTAACAACTTGCCCGAGATGACGAGCGTTCACTGGCATGGACAGCGTTTACCCTCGGGTATGGATGGTGTCACCGGGCTAACTCAACCTGGCATCCCTCCTGGCAAGACGTTTGTTTATGAGTTTATGGCCCGACGTCCCGGTACCTTCATGTATCACCCCCATACCGATGAGATGGTACAGCTCGCGATGGGGATGATGGGGTTTTGGGTGACCCATCCTCGCGAGAAGCATCCGCTCATCGACGATGTTGATCGGGACTTTTGCTTTTTGTTGAATGCGTTCGACATCGACCCGGGCAGCTTCACACCGAAAGTCATGACGATGCTCGACTTCAATGTTTGGGCATGGAACAGCCGGGTGTTTCCCGCGATCGATCCTCTGGTCGTGAGGCATATGGACAAGGTTCGGATCCGAATCGGAAATCTGACGATGACCAACCATCCGATTCATTTGCACGGGCACGAGTTTTTGGTGACTGGAAGCGACGGTGGACCGACTCCGGTCTCAACGCGCACTTATGAGGTTACTCAAGACATCGCAGTCGGTCAGATGCGTCAAATTGAGTTCTTGGCAGATGAAGAAGGTGACTGGGCGTTTCACTGTCACAAGAGCCATCACACGATGAATGCCATGGGGCACGACGTCCCGACGATGATCGGCGTTCAGCATGGAGAGCTCGCCAACAAGATCAATAAGCTGATCCCGGACTACATGGTGATGGGCGAGCGGGGCATGAAAGAGATGAGCGATATGGAGATGCCGCTGCCTGACAACACCATTCCAATGATGACGGGTTACGGACCCTTCGGTGCGCTCGGCATGGGCGGCATGTTTAGCATGGTCAAGGTAAGGCGCGGTCAAAAGCGAGATGATTATTCAGACCCGGGTTGGTTCAAGCATCCACCGGGCACTGTCGCTTATGAATATCCGAGTTCACCGCCTGCGCCCATCAGATCCCATTCCGACCACTAATTTTTATGAGATCTCAACGAGGAGAGTGACTGATGTTCGCATCCGTTTCGACTGGTAGAAGCTTTATTGGACGAGTCTTGCTCGCCCTAGTGATATCACTCGCGTCACCCCTGATGGCGGAAGAGCTACAGTGGGTTTCTGCGGAAGTTCGAAAAATCGACCTCGAGACCGCCCGCGTGACGCTGCGTCACGAGGAGATCAAGAGCATCAATATGTCCGCAATGACCATGCCCTTCTATGTGCGTGATCCCTCGATGCTGCAGACGATCAAGGTGGGTGATGCCGTGCTCTTCGTCGTAGTACGTGAACAGGGACGATTAGTCATCACGCATCTCAAGCCGGCGCCGCAAGAAAAGTAATCGCGAGGGTGCTTTAGGGCTTCCCTTTACCGATGGTTTATTCATCGACCTCCGACTAACGCTGCTCACTATCGATCAGCGCGCGAACTCTTTGGTAGAACTCTTCTCGAGCTTTAGGTTCGGGGCCAAGCGTCGCTCTCGTCCAGTTGGAGTTGCTGGCGATCACTAGACGGCGTTGTGGGTCGATGAAAATGCCTTGACCGAATATGCCTTGTGCCGCAACGGCACCATCGTCGTACGTCCACCACTGAAAGCCGTAGCCTTTACCGGGAACCCCGATATCCATTTGCTTTCGAGTGGCTTGAGAGAACCAGTCTTCGGGAACGATTTGTTTGCCACCGATGTTGCCGTTTGCCAAGACGAATAGGCCGAAGCGTGCGAAGTCCCGCGTCGCAGCCTGAAGACAACACCCTGCGATTTCGTGCCCGGTCTTGCCTTGCAGCCAGGTCGCCGTCGCTGCCATACCCGCCGGATGCCAGATAGTGTCTTGGAGATACTGAGCCAAAGATTTTCCCGTGGCTGACGAGACGAGAACTCCGATCAGATTGGTCTCGCCAGTGTTGTAGTGCCAAACCGTTCCTGGCGGATGAGCACGCGGCAGCTTGCGCATGAAGCTGACGGTAGCATCCACGCCCGGGTCAGCTTTGGCTTTATTGAATTTCGCGACATCCGCTTCGGGATCTTCGTAATCCTCGTTCCACCTCACACCTGAGCTCATCGTCAGCAACTGACGAATCGTGACGTCGTCGTAGGCAGAGCCTCGCAAGTCGGGAATATATTGGCTGACCTTGTCCTCCAAGCTCTTGATATAGCCATCCTGAACGGCCGCGCCAACTAAGGTTGAGGTGAAAGATTTCGCTACCGAAAAACTCGTCCAACGTCCGTCAGCGTCGAATTCCTGACCATAGCGTTCGAATCGGATCTTTCCGTCTTGCAAGATCACGAGTCCGGAAGTGTGCTGACTCGCCATGTACTCCTCGACCGCTGGAATATCGAGAGGCTCCCCGACTGGAAGGCTCAACGGGTCGGGTGAGGGGGTAATCACTGATGCTTTCGCAAGCAACGGCAGACGATCCATCGCGCGAAACGCTGCGTAGCGCTGGTCTTGCTCCCAACTCAGTACGTCGGAGTTGGTCGGGAGCGCCGAAAGCAGCCCACGGGTCTCTTTGTCGAGACTGAATAACCATAGGCCCCCTCCTGCCACGAGCAAGCCCGAAACCATTAGCAAAAGTGTTCGTAACCGCATTGAATTCCCGATTTATATATCGCTCCGCGAGCGCGTTATCATCCCTATCGTACAGCGCTGCCGCTGCCATTCATATCAGCCGATAGGATGTCATACATGTCCGGATTACTGATGTTCGCCGTGGGAATAGTCGCTCTAGTTATGGGTGCGGAGGCGCTAGTCCGCGGAGCCTCAAAGCTTGCGCTGTCTTTCGGGATATCACCCTTGGTAGTCGGCCTCACGATAGTCGCTTTCGGAACTAGCGCTCCCGAAGTCATGGTATCGGTCTCTGCGGTGATGTCCGGTCAGACGGATATCGGTGTGGGCAATGTCGTAGGCAGCAACATCTTCAATATCCTTTTTATTCTCGGAATCTCAGCGGTAGTGATTCCCCTGAGTGTCAATGCGCAAATCATTCGTCAAGAAGTGCCTTTGATGATCGGAGCGTCTGCCTTGCTCTTGGTGTTCATCCTCGATCAGCACGTCTCTTTCTTCGAGAGCGCGTTTTTATTTGCGCTATTGATCGTTTATACCGTCTTCCTTGTTACTCAGTCACCTCGGCAGTCTTCGGTTGTTCAAGCCGAGTATGCGAGCGAAATTAAGCCTTCTGCGCAGACTGCGTGGGACGGAAAGCTCCCTGTGCAGATTGCTCTCGTAATCGCCGGACTCGCCTTGCTTATATTGGGTTCGCGATGGCTGGTCGAAGCCGCGATAGGATTTGCACGCGAGCTTGGCGTCAGCGAACTCGTGATCGGACTTACCATCGTCGCTGCCGGAACCTCGCTACCCGAAGTCGCAGCCTCTGTCACCGCAGCGATCAAAGGCGAGCGTGACATTGCAGTCGGAAACGTGATCGGGAGCAATCTCTTCAATATTCTCGGATGCGTTGGTGCAGCGGGCTTGGCATCCGGGTTTGACGGGCTCTCAATCGACCCCG